>CAZKSP010000167.1:0-6522 GCA_964555385.1 uncultured Chitinophagaceae bacterium | reverse complement strand
ACCGCGAACTGGTCAACCTGATGGGGCCGGTGGACCACACCATCCCCTTCCGATCCGGTGAGGTGACGGTGCTGATGCTCTGCGGCTTGCAGGGCTCGGGCAAAACCACCACCTGCGGGAAGCTGGCCCGCCGCATCAAGGAGCAGGGCCAGGGCGTCATGCTGGTCGCGGCCGACCTCCAGCGGCCAGCCGCCATTGAGCAGCTGGCAGTTCTGGGCGGCCAGATCGGTGTGCCAGTCCACACGCCAGACGGCCAGACTGATCCGGTCGCCGTCTGCAAGGCGGGGGTGGCGAAGGCCAAACAGGAAGGGGCCACCGTCGTCATCCTCGACACGGCCGGGCGGCTGGCCATCGACGAAGCGCTGATGGCCGAGCTCTCGCGGATCGACCGTACGGTCTCACCCGATCAGGTCTTTCTGGTGGTCGATGCGATGACCGGCCAAGATGCTGTCGAAAGCGCCCGGGCCTTTAACGAAGCCCTCGAGATCGACGGCGTGATCATGACCAAGCTTGATGGTGACGCCCGCGGTGGAGCGGCACTGTCGGTCAAGAGCGTCACTGGCGTCCCGATCAAGTTCATGGGCACCGGTGAAGGTGTCGAGGCGATTGAGGAGTTTCATCCTGACCGCCTCGCTGGCCGCATCCTTGGCATGGGCGACGTTGTCAGCCTGGTCGAGGAGGCCCAGCGAAAGTTCGACCAGGACGAGATGCAGCGGCAGGAGGAACGGCTCAAAGCGGGCGAGTTCACCCTGGAAGACTTCAAGAAGATGATGCTCCAGACCCGGCGGCTCGGGCCATTGGGAAAAGTCCTCGGCATGATTCCCGGCATGGGGGGCATGCAGGAGATGCTCGGCGATGCCGATCTCGATAAAGACGTCAACCGGCTCTTTGGCATCATCGACTCGATGACACCGGACGAACGTCGAAACCCCTCAAAGTTCATCGATCAGTCGCGACGGCGCCGGATCGCGGCCGGGGCAGGGGTGCAGCCTCAGGAGGTCAACGATCTGGTCAAGCAGTTCGACGGCATGGCCTCGATGATGAAGGGAATGGCCGGCCTCGGCATGCGGGAGCGGATGCGGGAGGTCCAGAAACTGCAGACCGCCATGGCCAACCCGGCCGGCCGGATCGGACGCCCCAAGGGCGACACCGGCAAGCGGCTGACCGCTGAACAGCGGCGAAAGCTGAAAAAGCAACGTGAAAAAGAGGCCCGCCGCCGCAAACGGGGTGCCCGCGGCTGACCGGGGGCCTCGATGGCTGGTTGCTAGAATTTCGGGAAAAAGCCGGCTCACACCTTTTCTGCCTCCAGAACTGGTGTACCTTAGAAGGCTCGCTGCAACGAGTGATCCTGCTCCGCCGGGGTTGGCTCGCTGCTGCGATGTGAACCGAACATGCAAGTCAGCGGCCGCCGGTATTCTGCCGACAGGCCGCCCATCTCTGGAGAGCTGATACCGTGGCAGTGGTGATTCGAATGAAGCAGATGGGACGGACCCATCGCCCCTTCTACAGGATCTGTGCAGCCGACCGCCGGACCCCTCGGGACGGCCGGGTCATCGAGGAACTGGGCACCTATGACCCCAGCGTCGCTGATACCAATGCCCGCTGCACCCTCAACGCCGCCCGGGTCGACTATTGGCTGGGCGTCGGCGCCCAGCCCAGCGACAAGGTGCGGGTATTGATCAAGAAGTTTGGCACCAATGGCACCCATCTGAAGCAGATGGAAGAGGCCCGTGCCAAGCTTTCAATGCCACGCATTGTGCCTGAGGCAGGCGAGCCCGTCTTCGTGCCAAAGCCGCCGGAAGAGCCGGCTGCCGAGGGTGAGGCCACGGTGGAAGCCACCCCCGAGACGCCTGCCGCTGAAGCCACGCCTGAGGCTTCGGCTGAAGGTGCCGCCGAAACTACCGGTGACGCACCAACGGCTGACGCTACCGCCGAGGCAGCACCGGTCGAGGAGGCTCCGGCAGAAGGTGAAGCCACGCCGGACGACGCCGAGACAAAGGCTGAGTAGCCCAACCGAGTGAGGCCGATGCGGCTCAAACCATGCGAATCGATGTCGTCACGCTATTCCCTGAGATGTTTCAGGGCTTCCTCGAGGGAAGCCTGCTAGGGGCTGCGCAAAGGGCAGGCCTGGTCGATATCAGGTTGACCAACATCCGAGACTTCGCCGAGGGGGTGCATCGTCAGGTTGATGACAAACCCTACGGTGGCGGACCGGGCATGCTGCTGATGCCCGGCCCGGTGGTTGAAAGCGTTGAGTCAGTGCTGGCCGACGCCGCAACCGACCCCACTGCATCCAAGCCCCATGTCCTGATGCTCACCCCAGCCGGACGGCCGCTGACACAGGAGTTGGTCGAGGAACTTGCCCGCCACAACCGGCTGGTCCTGCTCTGCGGCCGCTATGAAGGCTTTGACCAGCGGGTGGCTGACACCCTCAAGCCAGAGGCCATCTCAATCGGTGACTATGTGCTCTCTGGCGGTGAGGTAGCCGCCATGGTGGTTATCGAGGCGGTGACCCGGCTGATTCCGGGAGTTCTCGGTGATGCGGCGAGTGCCGATGACGACTCGTTTTCCGGTGTCGACCGTCTAGTGGAGGGCCCGCAGTACACCCGCCCCCGTGAGTTCCGGGGCCTACAGGTACCAGAGGTGCTGCTTTCTGGTGACCACCGCCGCATTGCTGACTGGCGACGCGAGCAGGCCCTCAGTGCCACCCACCGCCGGGAAAGGTCCCCAGTTGGCAGCGATTCGGACCTGCCATAGCAATCAATTCGCCCACACGTTTCACTTTCAGCCACCTCTTGCCAGGAGCCTCCTTAGATGAGCCAGCAGATTCTCGCCCAGGTCGAAGCCGCCAGCCTCAAGCCTGACGTCGACCACTTTGAGATTGGCGACACCGTCGATGTCCACAACCGGATTCTCGAGGGCAACAAAGAGCGAATTCAGGTGTTCACCGGTGTTGTGATCGCCCGCAGTGGCGCCGGCAGCCGCGAGATGTTCACCGTCCGCCGGATTGTCGCCGGCGAGGGCGTCGAGCGGAAGTTTCCGTTGCACTCACCGAAGATCGCCAAAATCGAGGTAAAGCGATCAGGGGTGACCCGGCGGGCGAAGCTCTATTATCTGCGGGACCGGGTCGGCAAGGCCGTGCGGCTGCGGGAGCGGCGAACCGATGCGGCTGCCAAGCAGGCTGCCGTCAAAGGCTGATTGCCGGCACCCCGGGCGGGATGAAAATTATCGGTGGTGGCCGTCCCACCGAGCCTGTTTCGATGGAGCAGCAAGGTGGCCGGACGGGCTGAACTCGGCCAGCGGGGTGAGGACGAGGCAGCCCGCTATCTGAAGCGGCTGGGATATCGAATCATCAGCCGACGCGAACGGGTGCTGCGGGGCGATATCGATATTATCGCCCTCGATGGCCGGACGGTTGTCTTCGTTGAGGTACGGTCCCGCAGCAGCACCGCCCACGGCCATCCAGTGGAAACAATCGACCAAAAGAAGCAGCGGCGGCTGGTCGATCTGGCCAATGCTTACATCCGACGGCACCGGCTGGAGGACTGCTCGGTCAGGATTGATGTGGTCACCGTCACGTTCGAAACTCCCGTTGCCGATACCCGCTGGCGGCTGCGGCAGCCCCGACCCCTGGTGGAGCACTTTCAGAACGCATTCGACAGCCCCTGGTAGTCCGTCAGGGGGCCAACTTGCCCTGGAATCAAATCGCCAAGCTCTGTGGCGGTGGTGAAGACTCGCAGCCCACCGGCCGGTAAAAGACCGGCAAGCCGCCCGAGCCGCTGCTCAACCTTCGGCCAGGGCGTATGGCTGGCAACTCGCCGAATGGCCACCCCGGCAAGGCGTCCGGGCCGCTTTCTGGCCACTGCGGCATAAACGGCCGGATCACGTTCGCCGGAATCACCAATCAGGATGAATCGACGCTGGGGAAAATGATCGATGATGCGGATGATTGATGCCTGCTTCGATCGTTTCGCTGAGGGTAGCCTGCCCAACGGGGTTGAATCCTTCAGCCGAAACAGCCGCAGGTGCATTGAGCCGCTGGGCAGTCCTACCATGTCAAAAAACTGCCGCAGGCTCACGGCCAGTTGCCAGGGACTAGCTGACACATAGTGAAAGGCAACGCCGCGAGAGGCCCAGTCGCGATAAGCCGCCACCATGTCGGGCACGGCGGCAAACTCACGCAGGAGTGTGTTCGCCAGAAGCTCATGGCGGTCGGCGACATTGGTAATCTTGATGGTGTCGTCGATGTCAGAGATGACCGAAAAACCCTCTCGGTCGACCAGTTGCACTTCACCGGCTGCCTGGTCGGCAATGGCCGGCTCGTAGCGATCACGCACAAGGGTGAAGGGCAGCCGCCAGCCGCTGGCTGTCTGCATTGCCGACGCGGCAACGGTGGCCTGATCAAGATCAAAACTGGCTTCGAAATGACCGGCCCGGTCCGAAACCCCGACGCTGATGGTGCGATCTCCGAGCCTAATATGAACTGGCTGGCCGGCGATCCGCTGAAACAAAAAGGCCTCGGCGCGATCTTGGAAAATCGGTGACGAAAGCTGCGTCTCATTAAGTCGCAGCAACCGCTTAAAAACAGCCACCGCCATCGTTCGCCGACGGCTATCCGGTGGCAGCGGCCGTGACACCATGCCACCAACCGTCACCCGCCAGGTACCAATTGCATCGATCCTGCGGGCGTACGTCGGGAAAAAGACGATCATGACAGATCTGCCGCTGGAACCGGCGGGCGCGGGCTGCCGCAACTTGCAATGACAGCCAAGACCATTCTAATACTTGATCGGCCCTGACGTTACATCACAGCCGACCAGAGTTAGCCAGACATCAAAATCGCACAACAACGGGAGAAACAGGTTCTATGGGAGTGAAGAAATCAGGGAAGGGACGGCGAAAGATGGGTCAGAAGAAACGGCGGATGAGGGCAAAGATCCGTCACCGCAAGGGTTGATTCTCCTGGGTGTGCCCCTCGAGTCTACGCTCAGACTTGAATTTTTCTTGCCGCGCTCAACCCATGGTGTAGGGTTTCGAGGCCTCACGGACAGTGCCGTGGGCCGAACCATCCACACCATGGCGGCCCCTGTTCGGTCCGCCTGTCTCAGGAGGACGGATCGATGCGGAGGACGCAGTGGATCTGCCGGGCCTTAGCGTGTGTGCCAGTCGTGCTGGCCGCCGCCGGGCTCACCGGCTGCAAGAGTCTCTCGGAGCGATACATCGCTTTCGAGGTCTGGAAATATGAACGGTGCTTCGGCCATTTGCCACCCGGCTTCACGCCTGCAGGTGCCATTCCCCCGCCAATGGCGGCCTCGGCAGGTATGCGGCCCTGCAACGCTCCCGCCTGCCCGCCCTGCGGAATGGTCGATCCGTGCAATTCGTGCGGAGGTGGTGTTCCAATGGCTGGTGGCATGATGCCAACGCAGGCAAGCATGCCGCAGCCCGTGCGAGCCAGCAAACCGGTGGTGATCTCAGACGAGGTCGTGTTGCCGTAGCGAATCCCGATCAGGCGGGTGTCTCAGCGGCGGCAGGGAAGCGACGGGCTTCAACATCCTGCCGCCAAGTTGAGACAGCGTCGGTGACGGTCGTCTTGAGGTCGGCATACGGTCGGACGAAGCGGGGCACTCGATCGAGCGAGAGGCCAATCAGGTCGTGCAACACCAGTACCTGACCGTCGCAGTCGGGTCCCGCCCCAATGCCGATCGTCGGTACAGCGAGGCTGGCGGTGATCTCGGCGGCGACGGCAGCGGGAATGCATTCAAGCACCACGCCGCAGGCCCCCGCCTCGGCTGCTGCTGCCGCATCGGCCAGCAACTGGTCACGGTCCCGCTGCACCCTGTAGCCGCCTAGTTGGTTCACCGCCTGCGGCCGCAACCCGACATGCCCCATTACGGGAATGCCGGCGGCGACGATGGCAGCGATCACCTCCCGCTGGCCGGCGGTACCCTCAAGTTTGATCGCTTGGCAGCCGGTTTCCTGCAGGATCCGGGCGGCTGATTCGACGGCTGTGCGAACGCCAAGGTGCTGAAGCGGAAAGGGAAGATCAACCACCACCAGCCCGTGACTGACTCCCCGGGCGACAATCTCACCGTGGTAAATCATCTGGTCGATTGTCGCAGCAATGGTGGTCGGCCGACCAGCCACAACCATCGCGACGCTATCTCCCACCAGCACGCAATCGACACCGGCCGCATCGACCAGCCGGGCAGTCGGCCAGTCATAGGCGGTGACCATGCTTAACGGACGGCCTGCCTGCTTGGCGGCGGCCAGGTCACGGATGGTCAGCCGGCGGGAGGATTGCTCAGGCATTGGCATGGAACCAGATTGGTTCAGAAATCTTTCAGGAAGTCATCGAGATCGTCGTCATCAGAGGACTGGCCACTGGGCCGCTCATCGTCGGCTTCGGCTTCGAGTTCCTCGGCGTCGTCGGCTTCAAGATCGACCAGCGGCTCAGCGGCAGCCTCTGCCTCGGGCAGTTCGTCATCAGGCTCGAGAAAGAAGTCGGCGGCCTCTGCAGCCGAG
>CAZKSP010000166.1:0-6535 GCA_964555385.1 uncultured Chitinophagaceae bacterium | reverse complement strand
TTCAAAAAACGCACAACCAGTTTCCTGACGCAGGGGCCCCAAGCTACTGGCACTCGGCAGCTTATCCGATGTCCTAAATTTCCTTTCCACAAATCATTCGCCTGATTCTGAACGCATAGCAGCGTCTGGTTTGAGATGCTCAACCAGATACCGAGCCATCAGCATACGCAGATGAACCGCCGTGCCGCGCCCCTCTCGCAAGCCGTGGTCACGGTTCGGGTACACCATGTAGTCAAATGGCTTGCCGAGCTCAATCAAACGATTCACTAAGCCTTCAACAATCTGAATGTGCGTATTCGTTTCCCCGGATCCCGTTACGATCAGCAATCGACCGGCCAAACCTTCAGCAAAATTGATCGGCGCCGACCGGCGATACCCTTCGCGATTGACTTCAACCGTCCTCATGTAAATTTCTTGAAACCAGGCGTTGTACAATTCCGGCTGTGGCTTCGGAACTACAGCAATTCCGACTTGATAAACGTCAGGTTTGCGAAATAACGCATTGAGCGTATTGGATCCACCCCCACTCCACCCCCATATCGCAACCCGATTCAGATCGAGGTACGGCCTTGCTCTCCCGAGTTCCTTCAGGCCTGCCGCCTGATCCTCTGTTGAAAGCGGCCCCAAGCTGCCAAACACAGACCGACGCCAATTCGCCCCCTTCGGTGACGGGGTCCCGCGATTATCAATGGAAACCACCACGAATCCGAGATCTGCGATAAGACGATGGAAATCCACATGATGAGTCCCCCATTCATCGAGCACGGTCTGAGAATGGGGCTCCCCATAAACGTACACGAGAACTGGATAACGCCTTGACGGATCGAAGTTGCTTGGCTTCAGTATCCAAGCATCAAGCGACACCTCATCAGAAATGTCAAGCGTCACAAACTCTGTCGGCACTGAAATAATGCCGACCATTTTTTTCGCCAAGTGATCGTTATCCTCCAAAACTCGTACAACCCGATGGCTTGGCATCTCAAGCAGATCGGTAACCGGCGGCTTGTCGAATGAGGAACGCGTATGAAACGCCCATCTCCTATCAGGCGAGAAGTCATAGTCGTGGGTGCCGGGCTGCGTTTCTGGCGTGACACGCTCAAGTTGCCCGCTTCCATCAAGCGGAACCCGGTAGAGGTATTTTTGAGCAGGATTTTCTGGCGATGCGTAGAAGTAAAAATGACCGCTCCGCTCATTTATTACGCAGCGATCAATGATGTCGTACTCCCCAGGCGTCAACACGCAGAGTTCTTTGCCGGCTCGAGAGTAAAGAAAAGCATGGCGCCACCCGTCCTTTTCACTCATAACGACAAATTCTTTGCCGTCATGCACCCAGATCAGGCCTGAATTCTTATTTTGACTACTGACACTCCAGGCTGCGTTGGTTTCTTCAAAAATTGTTGTGGTGGCACCCGTTTGAATATCGATGAGCAGAAACTCACGGCGATCCCGAAACCGACTTAGCTTTTCAACCAGAACTTCCTCAGAGTTGCCGGCCCATGCCACTTGCCCCACATAAAAACCGTCGGGGGGCGAATCAAGCGGGAGCCACACCAGACGGTCACCGGCAGGGCTGACAACACCGATTCGCAATTCCGGAATTCGCTCTCCAACGCGTGCGAATCTTTGACTCACAACCTTCGGATAGGACGGGTCGACCGGAAGCAGCATTGAACGAATCCGCAGACTTGATTCATCCGACTGCACGAACAGAATCGATCTTCCGTCAGGGCTCCACATGCGCTGCCGAAAAAAAACTTCCCTCGCTCCGACCGGTTTCGTCAATGGAACTCGACGGCCGCCATCGATCTCTCGGACGAACAGTTGCCGATCACGCACCTCGAGGACTCGTTGGCCATCGGGCGAGACGTCTCGGTTCTCCTTGGGAATTCTGTCTCGCTGGTCTTCCGGTGAAAATTGCCTGCCGGAATCACGCTCAAGAAAGATTGTCGTCATCTCGCCTGTCTCGCCGGCACGCTCCGTCCGATAGTACCCACTGCTATCGGAAAGCCATTTTCCATCAAACCTTCTGCTTCGGTATTCCCCTCTTTCGTAAATCGACCTCAGCCGTTCTACCGCCGTCTTTTCCCAGCTTCGCTTGGACAACTCCTGCGAGTACACACCGGATGCGCAGGCTACAAAGGCAAGTAAGAGCGGGCCCCGAAATAGTGCGGTCTTTTTCAATTTCATCAGCTCACCCACGCTCCGGTGCAACTTCGACTTGGTTCCTGCAACTCTTATCGAGTCGGCCTTTTTTCGGCCTCTCTGGCATCGCTCAGGTGATTCCGGTTGTTCCTCATTACTGGCGGCTCGGGGGCTCGCCAGCCGCGAGGGGCGTTGACGACCACCACCGGCTTGCCAGTGTTGTCACAAACGCGAAGGTTGTCGGCGATGACGCCATTCTTTGAATATCGCCAGCAGTGAATGGCCTGCCCGTCGCTCTTCATCACGTTGCCGATTACTTCATAGCCATCGAGATTGAAATTGGGCTCGAGAGCTGTCTTGCCGGTCTCCATGTAGTTGGAATTGCAGGCCACGTTTCGCAAGCGGCCGCGATGGGACGGGTGCCCGAACAGATAGGCCGCACCGTTGGGATTGATAGTTCGGGTGCGCTGAACGACGATGTTTTCGGCGTCGAATGACTCACCGCTACCGACCGCTCCGCCGGCCAGAAATTCGCCCGTGTGTTCGCCGTAACACATCACCGAGCGGTTCGTGTCCGTCATCGTAATGCCCTCGACAGCGACTCCACGCACGCGTCCATGAACCAGTACGCAGGAGTTGATGTCCTTCACCAGCCCACTGGGCTGCGCATTTTTTGAACCATTCATACTGATGGTCCCTTTCCCAAAGATACGAACGTTTTCGATGTACTCGGCCTGCCGGCCGTGACCGATGCGGATGCCGTAGGCTACCGGACCATCGTAAGAGATGAACCACAGACTACCCTTACTGTGCCCCGTACGGTTACTGAAGCGGACCTTTACGCCATGATTCAACGTTTGCCAGCCACCAGTCACCCGGACTTTTTTGTGCGGTGTTTCAAATAATTTTCCGTCCCCCCAGGCAAACGTATCTGGCTTCCCATCCGAGCCGATGCCATCAATTATGATTGTGTAAATCTTCGCTCCATACGACTCGGGGCCGTCCACCCCAGGCTGCGAGGTATCGAACGTGCCACCGATTTCCAGGTCGTCAAGCCTCTTCGCCGAATCCTGATCGGTCGTAATCTCCCCTTCTGCTTCTAGCTCGCAAACCCCGGGCAGGAGTTTGAACATCGCCCCTTCTCGCAACTCGATGTCAATGGACTTATCCACATAGAGCATTGCGCGGTGCTTGCCCAACCCATGCTGATGCAGGCCTGGCAAAAACACTAAGCGGTCGCCCGCTGCGGCTCTATCAAAAATCTTTTGGGGAGATTCACCAGGTTGGATGACATGCTCGGCGGCGCTAATTGTTGCTAACGGCACGAGCAGCAGGGCGGCGAGGAGGCTGGGTGCATTCATGCAAAAATTATTCCGAGAGCATTTGCGACTGAGCTTCTGGGTGTGTCTCTGGGTGACGCTACTGATGCATGCCACCGATGGACGAAAAAATAACGCAATTTCTAGCAGCGGCAGAGGCAACAGTGAAAAAACCGAGAAAATACCGAAGGCTGCGTATTGCAGTTCCACCTGCAGGAGCGGCGACCTCTCCGCCAAATGACAAGACAGCATTCGGCGTGAGAGTCTCTGTGTGAGGCCGCCCTCTTCTCAGCCCCAGTCGGGGCACGAGGATTCTCTGACAAGACCTGATCAGGATTTGGGGAGGGGGGGCAAGGGGTGACGAGGCCTCAAGAGCCGCCCACGAGATCGTTACCGGCCGCACGGAAGAGCGTAGCTGGCCGGCAGGGTATACTTTCACCATCGGCAACGTGCCGGGAACAGGCAGACGCAAACCGCCGAGGAGACGCAGGAGATGGCCCTAGCAAGTGCACACAAGCCTGTGCTGGTAACCGTGGTCTGCCTGCTGACCGCCGTGGGCAATTCAGCTGGCTTGGCTGCGGAGGCTGCCGCCGCAGTTGTCGACCCGGCCGAGGCGGCTGAACTCTCGCGGACAGCCAGTTGGTCGCAGCCGACTGCAGACTCGGTCGGCGAGAAGCTGCAGCGGTGGCTTGACGCCCGCGGCGACGCCAGCCCAGAGCAGATCGCCGCAGCAACTGCTGCCTGGAACCAGCCCGAGAACGACCGGCTTGACCGGCTGATGCAAGCGGTCGCCACCGTCGACAAAAACGCGAAGCCGCTGCTTACCGATATCGCTGGGCTCTCCCCCGCAGCAGTCAGCCGGCTGGCCGATCAGTTCGATAGCCAGCCACAGGCCGACTTCGGGAACGATGTGGCGGCCCTCTGGACGGCCCGCCAGCTTGTCCGGCTGGAGCGGTATGATGAGGCCGCTCCACTCTTGGTGAAACGATCGGTTGAGGCCAGCCCCGATCCGGCCACACTGTTATTCTGCCGCGCTGCCTGCGAGTTTTGGATGCTGCAGGCCGATGCCGCCAGCGAGACGCTTGCCAGGCTACTCGAGCGGGAAGCTGAGATTCCGGTCCGTTACGCCCAGCTTGCCCGGCTGCTGGAGGCCGACGTGGCCAGCCTCGAGCAGGATTCGCTCGATCACATCTCGCGGCGGATGCGGGACATCACCCGGCGGTTGGAGCTGGGGCACGCCGGCAAGAAAATTCGTGCGGTGCAAGATGGCGTGATCGCCTCGCTCGACAAGCTCATCAAGCAGATCGAGGACCAGCAGCAACAGCAGCAGGCGGGCGGCGGCGGGACAGCTGGTGGTGGCGGTCAGGGCCGTCCAATGGAGGACAGCCAGTTGGCAGGGGGCAAGGGCCGAGGTGAGGTCACCAGCCGCGACCTCGACAATGCTGGCGAGTGGGGCGACCTGCCTCCGCGGGAACGCGAGGAGGCTTTGCAGCAGATCGGCCGGGACTATCCTGCCCACTATCGCGAGGCGATCGAACAATACTTCAAGCGGCTCGCCGCTGGCGACCGGGGGCGATAGCACGTGACGCGAATGAGTCGCTTTGCTACATCTCAGACCATGCTGCTTGCCGCGTTGGGCCTGCTGCTGGAGGTCACACCTGCCGTCGCCGAGCAGCCAGCGGCTGTCGAGCTGATCGTCACCCCGGCAGCCGGGCCAACATTGCGGGGCCGACTTCTGGCCCTCGACGCCAACATGGTCACCATCTCGGCTGACGGCGAGGAGCGGCAACTGGCCCTGCAGGAAGTTCGCCGGCTTGCCGTCCTGCCACCACCCGCTGCAACAGGCAGCACTCTGGTGGGGCTCGTTGACGGCTCGCGGTTGGCGGTGAATGACATCGAGGTATCGGCCGAACAGGCAACAGCTCACCTGCCAACCGGCCCGCTCGCCCTGCCGCCCCGCGGGCTGCACTGGATTGCCTGGCCTGCGGCAGACATGACCGCGACCACGGCCGCGCAGCCACCGGCCTGGCTTGCCGAGTTGCCAGCCGATCCTGAGGGAGACATCGTAGTGATCCGCCGCGATGAGAGCTGGCAGTTCATCGCTTGTGCGATCACTGCGGTGACGGCCGACGAAGTGATCGTGCTGCTGGAGGACGAGCGGATTCCGGTCAGCCGCAGCAAGCTTGCGGGGCTCTGCTGGCTGCGGGGAACCGTTACCCCAGGTAGCGAGCCTGAGCCGGCAGCGGGTGAGATCCTGCTTGAGCTTGCCGGTTCGGCCCTCCGGTGCCGCAGCGTCAGCTGGTTGGCCGATGACGAAAGCTGGCAGGTTCAGCTGACGAAAGCCCTCGACAGCCAGACGGCCCTACCGGCCGGTATGGTCGCGGGGATCGACTATGCCTTTGGCCGGCGGATCGACCTCACCAGGCGGCCGCCAGCCCAGACAACTGTCGATCCATTCTTTGGGGGTCTCGCCGACGACGAACAGCTCCGCAGCTTCTTCACCGCACGGGTAGTACCGGTGGCAACTGCTGACGAGGCCGACTCCCGCGGGCTGCTGATCAGGCCCCGCACCGAAATGATCTGGACCATTCCGCCCAACAGCCGTCGCTTCCGCGGCAGCCTCCAGCCGGCCGGCCCGACCGCGATCGCCCCGACCGCAGTTGTGATTGAAGTCGATGGTACCGAACAGTTTCGGGAAGAACTCGGGGGCCGCAGCCACGGCGAATCGACCGACGCCATTCCGGTGGAGATTGAACTGGCGGGTGGACGGCAGCTGCGGCTGCTGGTCGACTTTGTCAGGCGGCCCCTTGACGACACTCCTGAGGCGGCCAGCACGCCGCTGGTCGGCGGCCCGATCCTGCTGGTGGCACCGTTGATTGAAAGGTAGGAGATGCCCACACCCACAGCCTGCCGCCGCTGGCCCCTTGCATTGGTATTGGCGGCCATGCTTCAACTCGGCCAGTCAGCAAACGCGACCGCCGCCGAAAAAACGGTCGTCGCCCCCGAACCGGCTGCCTCGGCGAGCGTCGATCTGGTACTCAAGGCGGAGCAACAGCGGACCGCGACGATTGCGG
>CAZKSP010000165.1:0-6548 GCA_964555385.1 uncultured Chitinophagaceae bacterium | reverse complement strand
CGTAACCGGGGTGCCGAAGCGGCTTCCCCTGCAGGAGAGGTCTGATTCATGGCTGTTCCAGTCCCCCCCCCACCGCAGTTCAACCCGAATCTCTCGCCTCATCAGGTGATTCTTCGTCCGTTGGTAACTGAAAAAGGCATGCATCGTGCGAATCGAAACAACGCCTATGCCTTCGAAGTGGTCCGCGCGGCCACCAAAGCAGATATCCGCCGGGCGGTTGAAGAGTTGTTTCAGGTTCGGGTGAGCAAGGTTGCCGTGCAAAACCGGCTTGGCAAGGTTCGGCGGAGTCGGCTGCGGCGGGGAAGTACGCGGCCCTGGAAAAAGGCAATCGTCACCCTGAACTCCGAGGACAAGATCACGCTCTTCTAGTTCTGAGCGGAAGAGGCTGCGGCCTCGTACGCTGGACCTGTGTGAGAGAAGAACGACGCTAGGAAAGACAGATTCATGGGCATTCGCATCTACAAACCGACCAGTGCTGGCCGCCGCACCGCGAGCGTCTCTGACTTTGCGGAGTTGACGACGGCAGCAGAGGCACCGAAGCAGCTGCGGGTGCGAAAGAAGAAGACCGGGGGTCGCAACAATCAGGGCAAGATCACGGCCCGGCATCGGGGCGGTGGCCACATGCGGCACTATCGCCTGATCGACTTCCGGCGGAATAAGGATGGCGTGCCGGGTAAGGTGCACTCCATTCAGTACGACCCAAACCGGACTTGTCGGATTGCCCTCATTCATTATGCCGACGGTGAAAAGCGGTTCATCCTCGCTCCTGATGGTCTCGTTGTCGGCGGCACGGTTGTCAGCGGGGCGACTGCGGCTCCTGAGGTTGGCAACTGCCTGCCGCTCTCGGCGATCCCGCTGAGCACGACGATTCACAATATAGAGATGCAGCCTGGCCGTGGTGGCCGGCTCTGCCGGTCTGCCGGCACATCGGCAACCCTGATGGCCCGCGAAGCCGGCTGGGCCCAGATTACCTTGCCTTCTGGTGAAATTCGGCGGGTGCCAGCTGCCTGCCGGGCGACGATCGGAGCGATCGGTAACTCTGAGCATATGAATGTTCGGCTCGGAAAGGCCGGGCGTTCACGGTGGCTTGGCCGTCGTCCACATGTTCGTGGTACGGCGATGAATCCCATCGATCACCCCCATGGCGGTGGCGAGGGGCGGACGAAGGGCGGGCGTCATCCCGTCAGTCCTACAGGCAAAAGTGCAAAGGGTGGCGGTACACGGAAGCCTCGGAAGCCATCTGGGGCGGCGATCATTCGGAGACGGAAGAGCAAGCGGTACGGTCAGCTTCGCGTGAGATAGCAGAGACAAACGCCCCTGCTTCGATGCTGGCCGAATGGAGGCCGATCGGAGTGAGCGGGTCGGCGGAACACTCAGGCAGGAAAAAGGTTTGGTATGGGACGCAGTTCGAAAAAAGGGCCGTTCGTCGACCCGCGGCTGTACGAAAAGGTCGAAAAACAGCTTTCCAGCGGTGATCGCGAGCCAATTAAAACGTGGGCTCGTGCCTGCACAATTGTGCCAGAATTTATTGGGCTGACGTTCATGGTCCACAATGGCAAGCAGCACCTGAAAGTCTTTGTGACGGAAGATATGGTGGGCCACAAGTTAGGTGAGTTCTCGCCGAGCCGGACATTCCGGGGACACGGCGGTAAGGGAAAGTAAGCCGAGAGTACCGATGCCATATACAGCAACGCATAAATTCGCCCGTATTAGTCCCCGCAAGGTTCGGCATCTGGCCGATCTGGTCCGTGGGAAGTTTGCGGACGAAGCCTTGGACATTCTGCGATTTCAGCCGCATCGAGGCGCACGCATGCTCGAGAAAGTCATCAAAAGTGCGCTCGGGAATGCTGAGCACCAGCAGGCCCCCGGAGTCGATGATCTTGTTGTCGTCGATGCCCGGGTTGATGGTGGCCCGATGTTCAAGCGATTTCAGCCGCGGGCGCGGGGCATGGCTTACGAGATCAAAAAGCGGATGTCACACATCAAGGTGGCACTGGATAACGTGGTGGCCGCTCCCACTGAGGCCGGTTCGGCCGCGACCGAACGGTAACTGCGAATAGACGAAAACGACGGGCTAAAAAAGCCGAGACAACAGGAAGACAGAACCAATGGGCCAAAAAGTCAATCCGACCGGATTTCGCACCGGTGTGATGGAGCCGTGGAAAAGTCGCTGGTATGCCCCCAAGAAGGAATTCCGCGAGTTGCTGCTCGAGGATTTCAAGGTGCGGCAGTTCATGAAGAAGAAGTACCGGGCGGCGGCGATATCAAAGGTAGAAATCGAGCGGACGCGGGACGAAGTCAAGGTGATTCTGCACTCGGCCCGGCCGGGCGTGATCATCGGTCGCAAAGGCCAGGAAGTCGATCGGTTACAGGACGAACTCCAGGACTTGCTGGGGCGACGGGTGAATCTCAAGGTTGAGGAGATTTCACGGCCTGAGATTCAGGCTCAATTGGTCGCTGAGGACGTTGCCGACCAGCTCAGTAAGCGAGCGGCCTTCCGGCGAACGCTCAAACGGACCATTGAGTCAACCATGGATGCCGGCGCCAAGGGTGTCAAAATTCAACTGGCCGGTCGGCTCGGCGGAGCAGAGATGTCGCGGTGCGAGAAGAGCATCGCGGGCTCCATGCCGCTGTCGACGCTGCGGGCCAAGATCGATTACGGGTTCTGTGAAGCACCGACTGCGCAGGGGCACATTGGTGTCCAGGTGTGGGTGAACCAGGGAATGTACGAGGAGAACGGCGATGCCGCTGATGCCCAAGAGGGTCAAGCACCGAAAAAGCCAAAGAGGTCGTATAAAAGGTGAGGCGACTCGTGGCAATCGGGTCATCTTCGGTGAGTTCGGGCTTCAGGCCGAGCAGCCGGGATGGCTTCCAGCAGCCACGATTGAAGCCGGCCGAATTGCTGCGCAGCAGTATTTGCGCGGTGGTGGCCGGCTATACATTCGCGTCTTCCCCCACAAGTCGATCACTTCTATTCCGCTTGAGACCCGTATGGGCAAGGGAAAGGGTGAGCCCGATTTTTGGGCGGCTGTGATCCGACCAGGAACAGTGTTATTTGAAATTGGTGGTGTGACCGAAGACGTGGCCAAGGTGTGCTTTGCACGGCTTGCCCACAAGATGCCCGTCCGGGTTCGGATGGTGAAGAAGCGGACGATGTAGCGTAGGGAAATTACGACATGACCAAGCCAGCAGAACTACGAGAGATGAGCGATGAGCAGATCAAGCTCGTCTGGAAAGACGCAGCAGAGTCGCTTTTCCGGCTTCGGATACAGGCCCAGACTGAAAAGCTTGCGGCCCCTTCGGAGATGCGAAAGCAGCGTCGTTTGATTGCTCGTTGCCAGACCATTCTAGGTGAGCGGAGCCGTGTTGCAGGCGAATCTGCTTCGGCAGTCGAATCAACGGCAAACGAGACCGCTCCCGCCTAGGTCAACAACCCCCCACCATCAAAAGCAGCCACCCACTCAAAAAAGCGGCAGCGATCAAAACCGTCAGGACAGAAGAGTCACCAATGCCCAAAAGAGTCGAAACAGGCACCGTTACCAGCGCAGCGGCGAGCAAAACCCGTCGCGTTGAAATTCCGCGGATCGTCCGGCATCCAAAATACGGCCGGATTCTCCACAGTCGAACTGTCTGTCATGTGCATGATGAGCAGGAAGAGTCTGAGCCCGGTGACCTCGTTGAAATTATCGAGTGTCCACCCCGAAGCCGTACCAAGCGATGGGAACTGGTGCGGGTGGTTGCGAAAAGCACGGCGGTTGACATCAGTTCGCTTCGATCGGGGGCTCGGGCCACCGAGATTCGCGAGGCGTCAGCCCGTGATGAGGCTGCCTCGGCCACCGGCCGGGAAGAAGCATCCCCTGCCGCTGCCGAACAGGAAGGGACCAACTGATGATTCAGATGCAGTCGCGACTGACAGTCGCGGACAACACTGGCGCCAAAGAGGTCATGTGTTTCAAAGTGCTGGGTGGTAGCAAAAAGCGAACTGCCGGGCTCGGAGACGTGATCATCTGTAGCGTGAAGAGCGTTATTGCCGGAAGTGATGTGAAAAAGAAGGCCGTCGTTAAGGCGGTGATTGTACGGTGTAAGAATCCGACTCGGCGGCCCGATGGCAGCTATGTGCGGTTTGATTCCAACGCCTGCGTGATTGTCGACAACGACAAGAACCCGAAGGGAACACGTATCTTCGGTGCGGTGGCGCGGGAATTGCGAGATCGGAATTTCATGAAGATCGTCAGTCTGGCGAGCGAGGTGGTCTGATGTTGATTCGAACGGGTGATACGGTTGAGGTTCAGACGGGCAACTCTCGCGGCACGCGGGCTCGGGTTCTGTCGGTAGACCCTGGCCGGGGCAAGCTGATTGTTGAGGGAGTAAATCGGGTCTACCGCCATATCAAGCGGAGCCAGAAAAATCCCCAGGGCGGCCGGCTCAGCAAGGAGATGCCGATCGACGCGTCAAATGTCCTGCTTGTCTGCTCAGCCTGTGGCAAAGCGACTCGACTTGGTTGCAGTGTTTCCAATGGCGGAGTCAAAACCAGGACTTGTCGGGCATGCGGTGCTGACCTTGGCCAGGTCGGACGAGCGAAGGAAGTTTCAACCGGACAGGCAGCGGCTTCAGCGTGACTGCTGGGGTGCGTTCCCCCAACGGTTCAACCACACATTAAGAAACAAGCAATCGATTCCAGCGAATGAGTGAAGGTTCGGCGTGATGGCGAAAAAAAGCAACTCAACCGAAGCAGCGACCGCAACACCTGCAGGAACGCCGCGGCTTCTCGACTACTACAACACCACGGTGCGGTCAGCGCTTGCTGAGCAACTTGGACGCACCAATCAGCACGCGATTCCCAAACTCGAGAAAATCGTCGTGAACATGGGTGTCGGTATCGCGATAACTGAGAAAAAGCACCTTGAGGAAGCGATTGCCGCTCTTGGCCAGATCACCGGTCAAAAGCCGGTGGCAACGCTTTCGAGAAAGGCAGTTTCTGGGTTCAAGCTTCGTGAAAACCTGCCGATTGGCTGTAAGGTGACCCTCCGGGGCCGCCGAATGTATGAGTTTCTTGACCGATTGATTTCGATGGCACTGCCACGTGTGCGTGACTTTCGTGGTCTATCAGCAACAGCTTTCGATGGTCAGGGTAACTACAGTTTGGGACTGTCGGAGCAGATGGTTTTTCCGGAGATCAACCCCGACAAGTTTGCCCGTCCTCAGGGTATGAATATCACGCTTGTGACCACTGCTCGCGCGGATGACGAGGCGCGTGCCCTGCTCCGGGCGTTGGGGTTACCGATGAAGAAGATGAAGGGAGAAGAGGGCGAGTCCGCGGCGTAGCGGCTTGAAACCTTCTCAGCACCGTCGGGAGAGATATCCGGCGGCGGACTGAATCTATGGCAAGTAAATCAAAGATCGCGGCCGCCAAGCGACCGCCGAAGTTTTCCACCCGAACCATCCGTCGGTGCATGCTGTGTGGCAGGCCGCGGGCGGTCTACCGCAAGTTCGGGACCTGTCGCATCTGTTTCCGGAAGCTGGCCGATCAGGGCTGTATTCCGGGTGTCCGCAAGGCTAGCTGGTAGGAACGAAATCATATGATGACCGACCCGATTGCCGATATGCTCACCCGCATTCGGAATGCCGTCCGTGTCGAAAAGCCTGTCGTTGAAGTGCCCTTCTCGAAGGTCAAGCGAGGCCTGGCGGAAGTGCTGAAGAAAGAGGGCTTTATCTGGGACTGGCGTGAGGTTGAAGCCAGTCCGGTTTCGCTCTTACAACTCGAGCTGAAATACGGCCCGAACGGTGAGCGGCTTATTCGGCACATTAAGCGAATCAGTTCACCGGGCCGCCGGGTCTACAGTCGCTCAGCCTTGCTGAGGCCGGTGCTGGGAGGCCTGGGGATTTCGATCCTTTCGACTTCTGGCGGTGTAGTCAGCGATCGTGAAGCTCGGCAGCGGAAGCTCGGCGGCGAAGTGCTTTGTGAGCTCTGGTAGGAGGTTGCTGGTAGAGCAGCAGTTGCGTTCCCTTAAACAAAACACTGTTTCCGCTAACTGGTAGCGTAGTGGTCGGATCAGCGAGAAAAGGTTTTCCCCATGTCCCGTATCGGTAAAGCACCCGTCGAAATTCCGCAGGGTGTCAAAGTAAAAATCGAAGACCGTCTGGTCGCCATTGAGGGGCCGCTCGGCAAGCTTGAGCACCGATATCATCCGACCGTGAAGGTGGATTTTGATGAGGCGGCTTCAAGCCTTCGCGTGTCACGGCATGACGAAAGTCGATTGGCTCGTTCGGTTCACGGTCTGACGCGGGCTCTGGTGAACAACATGGTTGAGGGTGTCACAAAAGGCTACGAAAAGCGTCTGGAAATCGTTGGTGTTGGCTACCTGGCGGCACTTCAGAAGAACGTACTTCAGTTGCGGGTCGGGTTTGCAAATGAGCTGCACGTTCCGGTGCCCGAGGGGCTCACTGTCACCTGTCCTGATCAGACGCACATCAGTATTAAAGGCATCGATAAACAGCTTGTTGGTCAGTTCGCAGCTGAGGTGCGGGCCTTGCGGAAGCCGGAGCCC
>CAZKSP010000164.1:0-6569 GCA_964555385.1 uncultured Chitinophagaceae bacterium | reverse complement strand
GGCAACAGTTGCGCCCAGTAAAAAACTGAGACGCCACCCACCAGAAGAAGGCCGACGAGGAACATCTGCATCGCGTACCGCCGCACCGCCTGGGTGTAGAGATGCACCTGTCCTGCTGGGGTCTGGTTCACCGCCGTACTGATTCGCCAGAGCCCGCTGAGTGGGCCGGATACCAGCAGCAGGAAGCCAACTTCAACCTTGAAGGTAAAGCTAGGCTCCCGCTGAATGTAGGCCAGTAGCCCGATGGTCAGAGTCACCACAATTGCCAGCAGCGAGATCACATCGCGAAACGAGTTTTCCGGCTTGGGGGCCGGGTCGGTCAGGGCAGCGTTCTTGGCATTAGACATGCTTGAAGGGTACCGCTCTCGGGATGAAGCCGCAACGTAATGCCGGCAGGTGACCTCACTGAGACTGGTACTGCCACGACCACCATGAGCAGCGGACGGCAACCAGGAATACCATTTCGACGTTTTCTGGTACTCCCAGCCGGAAGTGACATCTCCATCACATGCGATATGCCATTGTTCGCAATGATCACCCGTTTGCCAGCGAGCCGTCGCCTCTCGAGGCCAGTCGTCCTAGTGGCCTCGCACCTCAGGCAGCAATGCGATGCAACTGCTGCCCACCCAGCCACCGGCTGTTAGATTGGCAAGGGAATTCTTCTCCCGCAGGTTCGTCCCAGAGCAGTTCAGTGAACCGCTGGGTGGGGTGTTGCCAGGAAAACGCTGACAGATCCGGGATCTGACGAGGCTGCTGCCCCGCCCGTGCAATCGCTTTGCGAAGGGCTGGCACATCGGCCCGGTCGGCAACGGTCACGTGCTGACCGCCTATCTCCAGAAGGGTCGGATTGTCTGGCGGCACCACAACCCGGGCACCACAAGCCAGAGCCTCGATGGTGGGCAGCCCGAACCCCTCGGCAGCCGACCAGTTCACGAAGACATCGCTCGACGAGTAGGCCCGGCGAACCAACTCATCGGGAACGTGACCAAGAAAAATTGCGTTCCCTTCACGTCGCGGGCTCCCCGCGCCCAGGAAAATGGCGTGGCTGTTACTTGCATTCACCGAGGAGACAATGTCGGCAAATCGCTTGCGTGGGTCCTGCGTGCTGACCGCAACAACAAGCGGCACGTTGTCGGGAATGCCGAATGCATGACGAAACGAGCCATCCGGCTGTGGAAAAAATGTCGCCTTGTCATACCCCCAGCTGACAACCTCAACCTGCACCGCCGTGCGGGAGATACCCGCAAAGACACGGCAGATATCGGAGGCCACGTGGCGTGATGCCGTCACGAGCCGCCGCTTTGCGAGCGAAGGTGCCGCCGCAAGAGCACGGAGATTGGCATGGAAATTGACGCTCATCTGCGGCGGGTAGTAGTGCGGAAACTGAATCGGTATCAGATCGTGGAGGACAAAGACTGACCGATCTGGCGGTACACCCATTGGGAGTGTCGCCGGGAGGATGCCAGCAGCAAAGGTCAGATAGGCATCTGCCATCACCGCTGGTTTTAGCGACCGTCGCCGCCATGAAGTGGCATACTTCCGCACCACATCCGGCACCCATCGCCGCAGCCATGTCTCCCTCGTCACCTCGTCGGACGTTGCCCGGTAGGCGAGCCGGATTGATCGAATCCTACGGCGGAGAACGTTGCGGATCCTGGCATACGTAATGTTCGTCCTGGTGTGGACACCCATTGCCACCTGATCTAGGTCGTTGTGGATCTGCAGCAGCGATGTGTCGCTCGACCAGTGCCCGAGCGACTCCAGCCCACGGCGGGCGTGACGGACAAGTTGGATGTCCCAGCCACGACGGGTCGCTTCTGCGGCCAAACTAGGAGTGATGGCCCGGGTCACTCGCTGAATACCTGTGGTTGGCCGGTCCCACAACGCCGTCATGTCAATTGCCAAAATCGGTCGTGCTGCAACTCGGAAGTCATGCAGGTGGGGGAAGGCGGACGAATTCATGCTGCTACCCGCTCCGGCACGTGAGCGGTTTGCCGAACAATGGCAGTCACCGTTGCGGCAATGAGGGCAACGCCGAGTTCACGGTGATCAGCCAATCCTGCCCTGGCTGGACGAAATAAACGGCAGACCCAGGAAAGCAGCACCCGGCCCCCGCTTGCGTCAGCATCGCCTAGAAGTATTTCCAGACGGCCATTTCGCTCGACAATGGCTTCCGACGGCAGTGCTCTGCCGTCAAGGAAGAACTGCGGTTTTCTCGGGGTCCAGTGCCCCGTGGGGCGAATGTCGAGCCGGATCACCGCGGCTCCTGGTGGCCGGAGGATGTAGATGCCTCCTCGTGGCCGGGACCAGCAATAGGCTTTCCCCTGCCACACCTCCGGAGGAAAGAAGCCCACGCCGTGCTGGCCAAGATCCGTGGGCCGGAGCGAAGGCAAGGCAGCGGGCTCTTCCGCCCGCTCCCGGCCAGCCGTTTCCCGCTGGTACTGCACTGCACCGACTTCAGCGCAACGTCGCCTGAGGAGTGCGTACTGATCAAGCAAGTCGCTGTCAGTGGCTGGCCGACCGGAATAGCTTCCGTGAAGCATGCCGCGGAAGACGGCGTGTGCCACATGGGCACGGGCCGAGGCAACAAGTCTTTCAAACCACCAACCGCCAACAGCCGACGTTACCACTGGAAGGGCTAATTGAACAAACTGCCAGGCTGCTGAAAACCGTCCTGCGCGAAGGTGGCGGAATGTTTGATACCAGAGCCGGCGGGCCTGTAATGGGTTGGTCGACGACGGGGAAAGCGGGGGTGACGAACAACCGAACCCAGCCGCCGCCAGTTCGGGCTCCATTTCATGAAATCGACACGCCCCCAAACGCCCCATCTTCATCGCAAAGAAAATTTCACCAACCAAGTCGCTGTCAATGTGGCGAACCACCACATCCTGAAAATGAGACAGGTGATAGTTCGCGGCGACGAGCCGGAGCGCAAATGCTGTCTCTGCAAAGCGATAGTAACGCTCTACGAAACACCCGAGTTGCTCGAACACCCTTCGCCGCACCAGAAATCCCCGCAGGCCGACGCACCGCCAAAGGCCCACGGCACGCATCGGACCGGCATGCTCCCGTTCACAAAGGGCAGCATCAACCTGCGAAAATCTGCCTCGCGTTTCATGGGTGGATCCAAGCACGGCCGCATCCACTGTCTCGTCTTTGAGTCGCTCCATCAGACGAGATAGCATGTTCTTCGCTGGAACGACGTGTGACTCACTAAAGAGCAGCCAGTCGGCTTTCGCGACTGCTGCTCCGGCGTTGTAGAGTTTGGCTTCGTTCAGCGTTCGACAGTTGACAAGTGAGTCTGGGGCTGACAGTTGCTTGCGGACACGGGATTCGAGCCTCCGCTGCCCAGATCCCACCACGATGATCTCAAGTGACGACACATCATGGCGTTGCTGCTGCCAAGCACGGAGTGCCTGCAGCCCGAAGCCTCGGTTGTCATGCAGCGGAAAAATGACTGCGATGGAATGGTTTGGCCGCACGCCGGGAGTCCCTCGAGAGAATGGCTCGGGTTCGTCGGGCAATCTGTAAATGCTTAGAGTAAGTTCGGGTTTTGAGGCCTGGGTAAACCAGGAAATTTTCATGGTTTGGCATTGGCTCGACCTACGGAAACAAAACTGGGCAGAAAGGCAGTTTTGCGCAAACCGTCGCGTCATTAACCGTCGACACCGAGCAGGACGCGAGGATCACAGTTCAGCACGAACCTCTGGCTTCGTGCGGAACTGCCAAGCAAAACTGGCCAGGAAGGCAGTTTTGCGCTCAGCGTTGCGTCACCAATCAACAACACCGAGCAGGAGGCGAGGACCACAGTTCCGCACGAACCTCTGGCTTCGTGCGGAACTGCCAAGCAAAACTGGCCAGGAAGGCAGTTTTGCGCTCAGCGTTGCGTCACCAATCAACAACACCGAGCAGGAGGCGAGGACCACAGTTCCGCACGAACCTCTGGCTTCGTGCGGAACTGCCAAGCAAAACTGGCCAGGAGGGCAGTTTTGCGCTCAAATCAGTAACTGCCCCACGGCCCGCGAATGGCATGGATGCCAAACTGCACCGTGTCGCTCGGCTGATCAGGTGTCGGCATGAAGGGGCGTGAACCGGGCGCATAGCCGGCACCCGGGTAGGGCTTGCGGAACTGCTGATAAAGCGGCATCACCCGCGAACTCGGTACGCCCCAGCTGTATTCGCTGACAAACTCTGACGTTGGCGGCACCACAAGTGGAACTGGTCGACCGGCCGCCGGGTTGTACCAGCCGCTGTGCCAGCTTTTATTTCGCCCACGCAGGAAGTAACGCTTCTCCGTGGCATGGTGCCCACCCGCCTCAGCGAGTTGAGCCGCCATCGCCGTCAGGAGCATCACTACCGCGATCCGGCCGCAGAGGATCAACCAGTTCATTTGCATTGTGTGCCTTCCCGTCACTCGTGTCTTTTGTTTTCAGTCACAGTCGGCTCAGCCAGTTCACCACCAGTAAGCCCGGGTATCATTCCGCATGCCCATCGCCCCCGAACAGCGGATGTAGCGTCGCCGGTGCTGATAGAGATTCTCATGCGGCATGAACGGCGGGTAGGTGATCCACGTATGGCCCACGCGTGCCGGTACCGGCCGCGGCGCAACATAGAGTTGGGCTCCGACCCCGGGGTAGGCCCCGGCGGGAATCGCTGGGTAGTAGTAGTTGCTGAAGACATCGGGGGTCGGTGCCTCGACACCACCATTGATCGGATTGGCATCCGCTACCGGCAGCCCAACCAGATAAGAAAACGCCAGTCCGGCGATCCCGGCCATTATCCGGCTATGGATTTGCATCGCTTTTCCTCCCTGAAGCCACTTCTGTGGACAGCCACGCATCCTGCCGTGCCGCTGTCAGATTTTCTCCGACCTCGGGACGGCCCTCCGTGGCCCTTGCCCGCGATCAGAATGCGAGTCGGTCGAACCACCCCGCATCTGTTGTCGCTTCGGCAGAACCGGGCTGGCCGAATCATTCCGACCCGGAACTCATGGTGCCGCCCCCCTCACGGAAAAACTCCCCCCGGGCCGAATGATCGTCAGCGTTGGATTTCAAGGCCGGACAACCACTACAATTTGCCCTTCTTGCCAGGCGGTCGGCTGGCAGCTTTCTCATGCCCTTAGTCAGAGTTATTTTCTTCGCCCATGCCTGCCTCGGCCCGCCCTCGCAAAACACCCCGCAAACCAGCACGTCCCTCCTCGGCTGCCGCCTCCCGCAGCCGGGTCAACCAGTCGGCCACCGCCGCCGCTACCAAGGCTCCGGCAACCAAACGGCGGGCCTCGGCCCAGAAGCTCGCCGCCGGCCAGCGGGACATCTCCGTCAGCGAGTTCTTCGCGAAGAACCGCCACCTGCTCGGCTTTGACTCACCCCGGAAGGCCCTGCTGACAAGTGTCAAGGAGGCGGTCGACAACTCGCTGGACGCCTGCGAAGAGGCCGGCATCTTGCCCGAGATCTGGGTCAAGATCGACCAAGCGGGTGAGAGCGGTAAACGCTACGCAGTCAGCGTGCAGGACAATGGGCCTGGTATCGTCCGCAAGCAAATTCCGCTGATCTTCGGCAAGCTGCTTTACGGCTCGAAGTTCCACCGCTTGCGGATGAGCCGCGGCCAGCAGGGCATCGGCATTTCGGCCGCCGGCATGTACGGCGTGCTGACCACCGGCAAGCCAGTGAAGATCATCTCAAAGACCTCCCGCAAAGATCCGGCCCACTACTACGAACTGCGGATCGACACCAAGACGAATCAGCCTGAGATTTTGAATGGCAAGGGGGCGGGTGTTGACGTACCGGCTGGCAAGGCGGGCGAAGAGATGATCCGCAAGCGGGGCATCGAGTGGGTCGCTGTCAACGATCTTGAGCAGCCGATTGACCATGGCACCCGCGTGACCATCGAAATGGAGGCCAAGTTCCATCGCGGCCGCGGCAGCGTTGAGGAATACCTTGAGCAGACGGCGATCGCCAACCCACACGCCCGGATTCATTTCCAGGGCCCCGACGGTAGCGAACGGCTGCTGGAACGAGCCAATCAGGAACTGCCACCGGAACCCAAGGAGATCAAGCCGCACCCCTACGGCGTGGAACTCGGCCGGCTGGTGACGATGCTGCAGGAGCATCCGAAGCTGACGCTGACGCAGTTTCTGAACCAGTCATTTTCACGGGTCTCACCGACCACCGCCCGCAAACTCTGTGAAGCGGCGAAACTCTCAACCCGCATCTCGACCGGCAAGCTGGGCCGTGGTGAGGCCGATGCCTTATATGACGCCATTCAAGCGACTCGTATTCCGCCTCCAGCCACCGACTGCGTCGTGCCAATCGGTGAGCAGCGCCTTTTGGCTGGCCTGCATCAGGTGGTGCCGGGTGAGTTCTTCACCGCCGCCACCCGACCACCTGGGGTCTACCGTGGGAACCCCTTCGTGATCGAGGCGGCCCTGGCCTACGGCGGCTCAGTCGCCGCCCGCAAGGTCACACTCGATGCTCTCGCGGAATTAGCTGGTGAGAGTGATGCCCGTAGCCTGCGGCAGTTTCTGGCGACCACCTTCGGCGGTGTCGGCACCGAGGCGGCCGATAAGATTC
>CAZKSP010000163.1:0-6602 GCA_964555385.1 uncultured Chitinophagaceae bacterium | reverse complement strand
GAATAGAACAGGCTGAAGCTCCAGTCGTCGCGGGCGTTGCGGGCCGGCACCGTGGCAAACAGGATCGCCATCAGCGTCAGATCGCGGCCGGCATGAAACGGCTTGTCGCTGGCTGAGCCAAACAGAAAGGTGCCGCCGATGGTGCTGCCGGAGGCAAGCGGATGAATGTGGGTGAGACCCGTCTCGACCAGCCAGAACTGCCCCGGTACCCGCTGGCCCGAGTCGGGCAGGATTGCGTCGGTGGCCAGTTCCAGCCTGCCGAACTTGGCGATGGCCAGCCAGAGCGGTTTGCCTTCTTCGGGGATGCCCAGTGGCACCGCCAGCCGAGCGAACTGAGCGTTCATCTGCAGGTTGGTGGGCTGACCTACCACCGGCGTGTTCGGTGCCCAGAAGCCGCCCATGCTGACCGGGGCCGCCCGGCCGAAGCTGGCCTTCTTCTTGTTGCCGTCGGGCGTGACCGGGTCGAGGTCGGCAATCGGCTCACTGGCGAAGCTGTCTTGTTCCAGGTTGAAGTCGACTGGCGGCAGCAGATCAATGCGGTTGGCTGGATCGCGATAGGGCGTCCAAGGGCTGACCGTGCCGGGGGGCATTGGCTGGGCTATCGGGCTGGTGACCGGGGGCACCCAGACCACCTCCTGCGCCGACAATGGTGCCATCACGGCGGCAAGCAGCCAGCCGCTGACGAGCAGCCACAACGCTGGGGAACGGACGGGCACAGCTGGAACCCTTCAGGCAGAACCGCCAAATCTCGGCAGACCCTAGCCAGCCGTCCCTGCTCGGGCAATCGCGGAAGCTGGGAAGCTCAGGCGACTTCGCGATAACAAGGAGACGCGGAGAGCTTCACCGTGGAAGGGCTTACAAGTAAACGCTCCTGCATCTTTTATGCGGCAACGTGTCAGTCCGATCGTAGGTCGTCTGCCTGTCGCCTGATCGTCTTGAGTTCAGCGGCGTCCTTACGGCTGAGGTTCTTCAGCTGCATCGTCATCCGGGGATTTTTTTTGAGCTGCTGTTCATGGCGGGCCAGAAAGTCCCAGTAGAGGGTGGTGAAGGGGCAGGCGTCAGGGCCATGGGCGACCTTGGGCTTGTAGCGGCAGCTCTTGCAGGCGTTGCTCATCCGGTCGATGTAGGCCCCGGTGGCACAGTAGGGCTTGGAGGCCATTACCCCCCCGTCGGCAAACTGGCTCATGCCGATGGTGTTGGGCAGTTCGACCCACTCGACCGCATCGACATAGACCGCCAGATACCACTGGTGAATCTCCTCCGGCCTGACTCCGTAGAGCATGGCAAACAGGCCGGTCACCATCAGTCGCTGGATGTGATGGGCGTAGCCATATTCGAGTGTTTGGCCAAGGGCATCCCGCAGGCAGTTCATCTCGGTGTCGGCACTCCAGAAAAAACCCGGCAGCGGCCGGTCGGCTCCGAGGGCATTCCGCTGGGCGTATTCCGGCATGAACTGCCAGTAGATGCCCCGGACATACTCCCGCCAGCCGAGGATCTGGCGGATGAATCCCTCGACCGCAGCCAGCGGTGCGGCACCTGCCCGATAGGCTGCTTCGGCGGCAGCGACCACATCTCGGGGGTTGAGCAGCTTAAGGTTCAGCGCGGCCGATAGCCGCGAGTGATAGAGCCAGGGCTCACCGGTCCAGATGGCATCCTGATACGTGCCAAAGTTCGTTAGCCGCTGGCTGATGAAGTCGGTCAGCGCCAGCCGGGCATCCTCAGGCTTCACCGGCCAGTCAAACGCTGCCAGGCTGCCCGGGTGTTTGACAAACCGCTTTTCAACCAGCGCGATGACGTCCCGCGTGATCGCATCGGGCGGGAACCGCCGGGGGGCGGGCAGCGTGCCCGGGCCCGCCTTGCCGAAGCTTCCGCGGTTGTCGGCGTCATAGTTCCACTGGCCGCCGACCGGCTCGCCGTCGTCCATCAGGATTTCGAACCGCTCCCGCAGCGGCCGATAGAAGAACTCCAGTCGCAGCTGCTTGCGGCCGGCGGCATGGGCGGCGAACTCATCAACCGTCGTGAAAAAATGCCGATCAGTCCTGATCTCCAGCGGCAGCTTGGCTGCAGCTGCGGCCGCTTCCAAGGCCTGCCGCACCCGCCACTCACCTGGCTCGACACAGATCAATCGCTCGGGCTGCTGCCTGGCTTTGGCCAGCTGCTTGAGGCTGGCCGCCAATGCCGCAGCCAGTGTTGCCGGCTCACGGGCCTGTTTTGTGGGGGGAAGTTCACGATAGTCGACCGGTATCCCCTCGGCAGTCAGCTGCTCGCGAAAGTGCCGCATTGCCGCCAGAAACATCGTGATCCGGGCCTTGTGGGTCCAGACATGGGTCGATTCCTCGGCCACCTCGGCCATCCAGACCATGTCGGCCTGCGAGTCGAAGCCGTCGAAGGCGGCACTGCCCCGGTCGAGTTGATCACCGAGTACAAGGACCAGATTGCGGGGCATGGCGACTGCAGTTCGGAGGGTGGAGTTTGGCTGGGACTTCGCAGAAAACCCGTTTTTTCCGGTCTCGACCAACAGCTCACTGGCCAAATTTCGCCAGCCTGTTAGTCCCGCAAAACCAGTGCGGTTAGGAGGATAGCACGAATGATACCGACGGCGTCTTAGCGGATGCCAAGCGAAAAAGGACAGCTGCCATGATCGCACTCGCCAAGCCATTTCCTGCCCGCAAGAAGGCCTCTCGATCAGCGACAGCCTTGAAGCCAGTCGGCAAGACCGTCAGCCGTCCAGCGAAGAAGCAATTAACACCGTCGGAGAAGCGGCGGCGGACCATTCTGGCAAACAAGCGTGAGGCACTCTTCAATCGAGACATTGAATACATCGGTGGGGATGTTTTTCTTCGTGACGATGCTGACCAGCTTGCAAACACCCCACCAGCCGATGCACGGGT
Organism: uncultured Chitinophagaceae bacterium; assembly: GCA_964555385.1. Taxonomy (GTDB): domain Bacteria; phylum Planctomycetota; class Planctomycetia; order Pirellulales; family UBA1268; genus UBA1268. The sequence continues at coordinate 3,711 of CAZKSP010000163.1, read as the reverse complement.
GCCGCTGCAACGGTCTGCTGCCGAAGCCCAAGCTGCAGCAGGCCGATCGCTGTCTCCCTATCTGGCTAGCCTCTACCAGACCCGGCTGTTGTCGAAAGACGAAGAGCAATTTTACTTTCGGCGGATGAATTGGTTGAAGTTCCAGGCACTGCAGCGGCGGGATCGGCTTGATCCCAGGCGGGCCACGATGAAGCAGATGAAGCAGATTGAAGGTCTGCTCGCTGAGGCCGAGACCGTGAAGGCAATTCTGATTACCTCAAACCTGCGGCTGGTGGTTTCGATTGCCAAGAAGTTTAACGAGCCGAGTCACTCGTTCGACGAGTTGATCAGCGAGGGCAACGTCGCGCTGATGCGTTCGGTCGAGAAGTTCAACTTCGCTCTGGGAAATCGGTTCAGTACCTACGCCACCTACGCCATCCAGCGACACTTCTTCCGCATCTCCCACAAAAGCCGGCAATATCGCAACCGGTTTGCCACCGATGATGAGCCAGTGCGAGATCGGGCCGAGGAGCCGCGGGACGAAGAGGCCTGCACGCCGGGACAGGTGGACTATCTCCGTGGGCTCTTCGGAAAACTCCTCAATGAACTGGAGCCCCGTGAGCAGCAGATAGTGCTGGCCCGGTTTGGCTTTGACGGCGACAAGCCCAAGACCTTCCGTGAGCTCGGTATCGAGATGGGCGTCTGTAAGGAGCGAATTCGGCAGATCCAGACTCGGGCCATCGCAAAGCTGAAGACGATGGCTGAAGAGGCCCAGCTTGAGCAAACCGTTGGCGACTGGCTGTAGCCTATAATCCGCGGTGAATTCGGATCTGCCCGTGGAGTGAGAGAACGTGTCAAAGGTTCTGGTGATCGGAGGGAGTGGCGGCATTGGTGCTGCTGTGGCCCGCCAACTTGTCGCAAGTGGTGGGCAGGTGTTTCTTGCGGGGCGAAATAGTCAAACACTTGCTGCGGTAGCGTCGGAACTTGGGGCAAAGTGGGCGTCGGTTCAGGCGACTGATGCAGCTGCCATAGATGGTTGTGCAGACGCTGCCGCCGAAGCTCTTGGCGGGTTGACTGGGATCACCAACTGCGTCGGCTCGATTCTGCTCAAGCCGGCTCACCTCACCCAGCCGGAAGACTGGCAGGCCACGATTGCCGCCAATCTCACCACAGCTTTCAACACCGTGCGTACTGCCGGTCGGCTGCTCAAAGCCTCGGGTGGCTCTGTAGTGCTGCTGTCCAGCGCCGCTGCCCGCATCGGTCTGGCCAACCACGAGGCTGTGGCGGCGGCCAAGGCGGGAGTGATCGGCCTGACGCTGTCGGCTGCCGCCACCTATGCCAGAGCAAAGATTCGCTTTAATGCCGTCGCTCCGGGGCTGGTGCGGACGCCGCTCTCAGCGGGCTTGCTGGCCAATGAGTTGGCCGCGAAGGCCTCGGTCGCAATGCACCCGCTTGGTCGGCTTGGCGAACCAGAGGATGTGGCTCGGGCCATCTGTTGGCTGCTCGATCCGCACAATGACTGGGTGACCGGCCAGGTGCTCGGTGTTGATGGGGGCCTGGCCGACGTGAAGGCCAGGGTATGACATCCTGTCAGGCTGACCGCGGCTACAGTCTGCCCGCACTGCTTGTGCAGCTAGTGGCCACCGGCTTCATGACGGGCCTGATCTGGTTTGTGCAAGTGGTGCACTACCCAATGATGGAGGGCTGGCCGCATGAAGACTTCGGCCGCTGGGAGCTGGCTCACCGCGACCGGACCGGCCCGGTCGTCATCCCACCAATGCTGGCCGAGGGGGTGGCCGCTGCCTGGCTGCTGATCCGTCGGCCTCGGGGCGTGCCTGCCTGGCTGCCGCTGCTGGGGATCACGCTGCTGGCAGGTATCTGGGCCAGTACCTTCTTCCTGCAGGTGCCTTGTCACCTCCAACTTTCCACCGGCTGGAACGCTGCTACCCATCGCTTCTTGGTGCAGTCGAACTGGATTCGGACCGTTTTCTGGACGGCTCGGTTGGGAGTGGCCATCGCGATGCTGGTTCGCTCTCAGTCTTCGGTTCGTGCCGGATCGGGGCGGTGAAAGTCTCGTCGCGTGGCGAGGATACGCCCCACGCTCCTCGAGCGTTCACCGACCCACCCTCGCCTCGTCCAGTGTGCGGCTGGTCCGGAAATCACGCGAATTCTGCTGCAGGAAAGGTATTTCGAGGCTTTCTCTCCGACCCGGTCGCCCTTGCGGAGGTATTGCCAACTCCCTAATCTTCCGCCGCCGCGGTCGGCGGAGGCCGCGAACTGTCCGTGAGCCCAGGGAGGCGTTGTCATGTCGGTACCACTCGCCACAATCGCCGAACTGGTCAGTGGTCGGCTGGTTGGGCCAGACACTTCAAGCCTTACGATCACGTCCGCCGCGACGCTCGAAACGGCCACGCCGGAAGCGATCACGCTCGTTGATGCACACGATCGGCTGCCGAGCCTCGCGAAGAGTCAGGCGGCCGCGGCCATCGTTCCGGAGGGGGCTGGCCCTCTCGACCGACCGACCATCGAGGTGGCCGACGTTCACGCTGCTTTTGCGAAGGTGGTCAGACACTTTCGGCCTGCTCGTTCACACCGTCACCACGGGGTCAGCCCGCAGGCGGTAGTCGATCCGTCGGCTCGGTTGGCGGGAGATGTCGAAGTCCATCCGCTGGCGGTCATCGGCCCCGATGTCGAACTGGCCGAAGGCGTCACGATCCATGCGGGGGTGCGGCTGGCCGCTGGCTGCCGGATTGGGCCGGGCACCACAATCTTTGCCAATGCAGTGCTCTACGAAGACACCATTGTCGGCCGCGACTGCATCGTTCATGCCGGTGCCATCCTTGGGGCCTACGGCTTCGGCTACAAGCCGGCCGCTGACGGCCTCGAACTGTCCGCCCAACTCGGCTGGGTCGAACTGGGCGACCGGGTTGAGGTCGGGGCCGGTACCACCATCGACCGTGGCACCTACGGCCCAACGACTATCGGCAGTGGTACCAAGATCGACAACCTGGTGATGATTGCCCACAACTGCCGCATCGGCAGCCACAACATGATCTGCTCACAGGTCGGTGTTGCCGGGAGTACCAGCACTGGTGAATGGGTGATCATGGCGGGCCAATGCGGCCTGCGGGATCATATCCACATTGGCGACGGGGCGGTCCTAGGAGCTCGTTCGGGGGTTTCTAATGATGTACCGGCCAAGACCACGGTGCTGGGTGAACCGGCGATCGATCTCAAGGAACGCAAACTGCAGTTGGCCTCAATGACGAAGCTGCCGGAGATGCGAAAGCAGGTCAAGCAGCTGCTCAAGCGGGTCGAGGAGCTTGAGCAGGCCAGCGGCGTCGATCGTCGTGACACCACCTGGCGGGCCGCCTAAGAACGTGGGAGTGAAAGCGGCACGTTGATGAACGCTGTGGCACCTGCACCTTCCGCTGTCGCTGAGCCGTCGCTTGACGGTGAGCTGATCGGCATTCTGGCCGGCTGGGGACGGTTCCCGATAGCCACCGCCGAGGCGATCCGCCGCCGCGGCGGCCGGGTGGCGATCCTCACCATCCGGCATCATGCTGAAGAGTCGCTTGAACCACTGGCCGATGCCTATGGTGAGGTAGGCGTCGCCGAAATCGGCAAGGCCATCGACTTCTTTAAGCAGCATGGCGTCCTGCGGGCCACGATGGCCGGGAAGATCCACAAAAAGAAACTCTTTCGCCGGTTCGGCTGGCTGCGGCATCTGCC
>CAZKSP010000162.1:0-6607 GCA_964555385.1 uncultured Chitinophagaceae bacterium | reverse complement strand
TGATGTCGCCGCCGGCCGCTTCACTGCCGCCGTGGTGCAGCGTGACGATCTGGCCGATCAGCTACTCCGGCTCGACGCCTCGGAGCTGCTCTGCAGCGAAACCGATCGTGACTTCCTGGCAACAGTACTCGCTGAGGCGGGCCTGCAAACGGCAGTGACCGTGCGGCCTGACTGGTGGTTCGACGACGCCACGGCTGAGACCAAACTCCAAACAGCCCTAGGAGGCATCCGTCTGACCGGCCTGGGCTTCAATCTGCCAGACGAGCAGCTCGCGGTAATCGCAGCCGGTGGCATCGTGGCCTATCTCGAAGAGAACGAACCGGCCGCGATCGGCCGCATCAAGACGCTCACCGCCTGGCGGCCGGGCCTGCGGATGGAGATTGACGAAGCAACCCGGCGGAGCCTCGAGCTGCTGCGGTCTGCCGGCGGCGGGCGACGGCGGGATGGGTCACTTGCCGGCGTGCTCGACAGCACCCGCTCGGCGATGGGCAGCCGGCTGCTGGCCGACTGGCTGGCCGCACCGCTCATCGACAAAGAGCAGATCGACAGCCGACTCGATGCCGTTGCCATTTTGGCCGCCCACCCGCCGGTGGCTGATCGGCTGGCCGCAGCCCTGCAGGGCATCGGTGACATCGAGCGGTTGACGGGGCGGGTGATCTCCGGCCGAGCCGGCCCGCGGGACCTCGAACGCATTGGCCGGGCCACCGCCGTCATTCCCGATCTGCTTCGCGGACTCGATGAGGCGGCCGGAATGACGTCGGCCGATGCTGCCAACGGCTCGATGCTGCTGGCCACTCTTCGCGAGGAGCTTGACCCGTGCGACGATCTGGCCGCACGCATCGGCAGCACCCTACGGGAGGGCTGCCCGACCTTTGCCCGCGAAGGGGGCTTCATCCGGCCGGGCTTTGATGCCCGGTACGACGAACTGACCGAGTTGGCCTCCGGCGGCAAGGCCTGGATCACCGCCTATCAGGCACAGGAAAGTGAGCGGACCGGCATCCCGACGCTCAAAGTCGGTTTCAACCGGGTCTTCGGATTCTTTCTTGAAGTTGGCCGGGGCCACGCCGACAAGGTGCCACCCGAATATGTCCGCAAGCAGACCGTCAAGAATGCCGAACGCTACACCACACCCGAACTCGATGAACGCCAACGGCAAGTTCTCGGCGCTGAAGAGGAGGCAGTTCGCCGCGAAATCGAACTGCTCGATGACCTGCGGGCCTTCGTCGCCGAGCACCGTGATCGGCTCGACCGCGTGGCCGATCAGTTGGCCACGCTCGATGTGCTGCTGGCCTTTGCCGAGGTAGCAAGGTCGCGGCGGTGGGTGCGTCCCGAGGTGAGCACCGACCAGAGCATCTCAATCGACCAAGGCCGTCATCCAGTGCTGGAAACCCTGCTGCCGGCCGGCACGCTCGTGCCAAACGATCTGGCACTCGCCGGCGGCGACCATCCTGCAGCCGGTGGCGTCCCTGCAATCCTGCTGGTGACCGGACCGAATATGGGTGGCAAAAGTACCTTTATCCGCCAGGCGGCCCTGCTGACGGCACTGGCCCAGGCGGGCTCGTTTGTACCGGCCCGATCGGCCCGCATTGGCATTGTCGACCGGCTCTTTGCCCGGATCGGGGCGGGCGATGATCTGGCTAGCGGGGCGAGTACTTTCCTCGTTGAGATGGCGCAGACCGCTCGCATTCTCAATCGAGCCACTGCCAAAAGCCTTGTCATCCTTGACGAGGTGGGCCGCGGCACCAGCACCTTTGATGGCCTGGCACTGGCTCAGGCCGTGGTCGAGCACCTGCACGGCCAAGTCGGCTGCCGCACGCTGTTTGCAACCCACTATCTGCAACTGGCGGCGCTTGAGCGGCTGCCAGGCGTTGCCAATGTGCAGGTTTTGGTTGAGCAGCATGAAGGGCGGCTGGTCTTCCTCCATCAGGTGACCGGTGGTGCCGCAGACAAGAGCTGGGGCGTCCATGTCGCCCGGCTGGCTGGCGTGCCTGCCGAAGTGGTTGACCGGGCTCGGGACCTGCTGCTGAGGTACGAAAGCAGCGGCAATGAACCGCCGGCCCGCGGCCGCCGCTCCCGCAGCGCATCGACAGAGCAGCCGATGCTTTTTGAATGAGTGGCTTATCTCCCGGCATGCCAGCTATAATCCCGCCGTCGATCAGACTGGCTTGCCGGGGAGAGCCGTGGAAACTTTGGCCGCGGCTGCGATTTTCACTACCACACAATGGAAACCACTATGGATTCGCACACCCCCTTCCGTGTTTGGTCGATCATCCCGTTGCTCGTGACGGTGATCTGTCAAGCGACAGCAAGCTTCGCGGCACCGGCCAACGACACGCCGTTTGAAAAAATCTTTTTCAGTGACAATTTCTCGGGGTCAACATTGGGAGAGGACTGGGGGTCCTGGAAGAGTGAATCGGTTGTTCGTGATGGCGTCCTGGTCGGCATCACCCCCCGCGATGCCGACCATCCGTCGGTTAACTCGTTGACCCTTCCAAAACTCGGTGATCTCGAGGTCGCACTCAAATTCAAGTTTGCCGGATCAGACCGATTTAGCCTGATGTTCCGTGACCTCTCCTACAAGGGATCTCATGCCGGTCACATCTGCCATGTGAGCATTTCACCAACAGCAGTCGTTTTAAATGACGGGAAGACAGGGATTTTTCGCAAAGACATACGCGACCGCCGCCAAGCGGGTGAAAAACTTGACGAACAGACCAGACAGATGCTTGCGACACGAACGCTCCGAACTCCGGTCAACATCGACCCAGACACCTGGCATACGCTTCTCATTCGCATCCAGGGCGACCACCTGCGGGCCTGGGTTGACACTGTTCCAGCCGGAGACCTTCAGGCCCCTGGCATCGCCCATCCCACCAAATCAAACATGAATATCACCACGGTCGATCGTGAAGTCTTCTACGACGACTTCTCTATTCGTATCCCATAGCTGACAGCAATCGCACAAAGCAGCCTCATGAGCCAGGTTTCTCCCAGCCTCTGGAACACTGCTCGTGACCTCGACGCAGCAATTAGAGCGGGGCTCTTGCCACTGCCGGGAACCGCCAAAGAGCCGCTGCTGAAACGGCTGGCCGACGCAGACGATCTACCGGCCTGGGTCGAGGCCAACCGCACCACCTCCACCAGCCTTTTCGGCCGTCTGAAGCCAATTCCCGGAACTGTTCGCGGACCGCTTCAGATTGCGGCAGCTGGCGGCGGGTCAAATGATTTATTGGCAGCTCTTGGCCGTGGTTTCGGGATTCAGCAAAGCCACCGCCGTTCCCGAGCAATCGTGTTGGTTTCAACATTGTCGATCTGCGTTTTGGCTGCGATCGGGGTACTGGCTTTGGCAGCTTTCAATGCCCCGCTGATCGAGCAGCAACAACTCCTGCAGACGGGCGACAATCAGCCCCCACTCTCGTTTCTGAGAGCCGCATTTGGCCCCTTGCCGATGATCGTGTCCCTTGCAGCCTTCGTCCTGCTGGCTGCCATTGGTTTGACCGCAACAATGATCGCTTCCAGCCGCCGGATCGACTGGTCGCTGTCGCGTTGGATTGCCAGTGAAGCTCACAATGCCATGGAGCAGACACCACTTACCGTTTCCGAACGGCGGGCTATCGTGCACGAACTGCTTGTCGACTGGTGCTGGCTTCCTTCAGAAAGTGCCCTTGCCTGCGCTGGATTGCTGGGCGTGGCGTTGGCCGATGAATCCCCCCAGAAAGCCGCCTCGCTCACCAGAGCAGTTCGCTTTCATCGCCGGCAGGGTGACCTTCTCGAGGCCGAACAGAGCCGGCTGATCCCGACCCTTGGCAGCCTTACTGCGGGGCTGGCGGTATTGCTCTACGGGATTGCCCTGATGCGGCCACTGGCTGCACTTTTTGAAACTCTGGCCACAACCCCCGTCGTCACGCTCTGGGAGGCGACGCGATGACAGATCCCGCACTTCAACAACTGGCTGAGACTGCTCTCGTCCGTCACCGAGATTTAGCCAGAAGCCTGCGAGCTATTGCCGATGACCTTTCGCCGTCCCGGCGGCAACCTTGGCTGGACATGGCTGAAATCCTGACGACTGGCAATACCCCGGCTGCCTGCCGCGCAGCTGTGAGGCAGCCTGCCATCTGGCTTCCGCTGCTGACCAGTAACGATTCTGACAGCTGCTTCGACCAACTCATCGTTCTGGCGACAACTCCGCGAAGGCTATCGGCAATCCGTCGTGGAAGCACTCTTTATGCTCTTGTCGTTACCGCCGGATTGTTGATCCTGCTCAATCTTCTCGCCCGGTCTGTTTTGCCAATCTTTCGGGAGATGCTCGAATCGTTCCAGCTTGAACTGCCTGTGGTCACGCAACTCGTGCTCGGAATCGGAACGTTTCTCGGTGACGGAAAAATTCTTCTGCTGTGCCTGGCAGGTGCGGTGGCCGTGATCTCTTTCGTGGTGCTGTTCCGCACGCGGCGAGCAAGACGCCGAGGGCTTTTCGTCGATTCGCTGGGACAACTGCTGGCGGGCGGCTTCACTCCACCAGAGGCACTGTCACTCACTGCGACATTCGCCGGCATTTCAAATCATGGCATGCTTCAGGGACGTGCCGACCACTGGCTGCAGCATAGTCCGGCTGCCACAGCCGCTTATTCGGCAGCGCCCGCAGCTGTACCAACTCTGCTGAACGCCCTTGCCGAAAACTATGCCGATCGCGCCGCTCAGCGGCAGCACACCGCTGATTGGCTCCTCGGCCCGATCGCCGTCGTGCTGATGGGTTTTGCTGTTGGGTTTACGACTCTGGTGCTCTTTCTTCCACTCATCCGACTGCTGGGAGCGCTCTCATGACCAGACGCCACCAGCATTCTTTTCTCCTTCCGGCCTCGTGGTCCCGGTGGGACAGGCACCTCGGATCATTCGGTCAATCTTCGTGGTCCGACTCTACGGCCGTGCTGCGGCTCGTTGCCGCCTGTCAGGCCACCGGAACCGAGCCAGCCAGCCTTTTGGAAGCCTGGGGGAAGGAGGTTGGTATTCGCCAGCGAACAAGGCTTCACCGGCTGGCTGAATACCTCCGGACACAGCATTCACTGGAAGCGGCGTTCACCAAGGTGCCCGGGGTCGTCCGGGCCGACCACGGTTTAGCCATCGGGTTTGGAAGCCAACTCAATATCCTCGGACAAACGCTTGCAAACTGCCTCAGCCGATCGGCCCGGCTCTTCCCGGATGATGGACGACGACGCTTTCTCCTTGGGTATCTGTGCGTCATCCTGCTTCTGTTCCTGCCCGTTCACATGCTTATCAGCCTGCGAATATTGCCGCAGTACGCGAAGATCTTTGCCGACTTCGGCACCGAACTCCCGGCAATCACAACTCTCGGCATCACCGCCATGACATCCCTTTCACAGGTGTTTCTCTGGGCAGCGCCTCTCGTGCTGGCCGTTGTCTTGCTCTGGACAGGCAGCCTCCGCTTCCGTCGTCGACTCCAGTCGATTTTCGCTGGAAGAGACAGCCGGGCATTCGCACTCGATCTTTTGAGCACGGCATTGGCAGCTGGCGTGACGTTTCGTACTGCTGCCACAACTCTCAGCAGTGCCCACTGGAATCCCTCACTACGCCGGCGGCTGGCTGCTGCTTGTGACCGCTCGCCCGGTGAACAACTTGTGGCAGCACGACTGATTCCAACTGATGCGGCAGGCTTCATCGACGAGGCCATCGCCAGCAATCGCGGCAGCCAGGCCCTCCAGCAATTAGCTGACCAACTGCGGGCCAAGCACCAACTGGCACGTAATTGCCGCACTGAGCTTCTCACACCAGCTTTGGCAGCAGCGATGGGGTTGATCGTCGGCATTGAGTTACTGGCGGTTTTTACGCCTCTGGTCAAACTCATCGAGGGACTTTCATGAGGCTTATCCACCCGCGGTCTAGCCAGCACCTTCGCTCCGGGATCTCCAGCCTTGAACTGCTGGTAGCAGGCGTTCTGATTTCAGCCGCCATGGCCACCACGTTACCGCTCTTCATTCAGCATCAGCGGATGATCGTGATGACTGGACGGGAACGCCTGGCCGTCGAGGAACTGGCGAATCAGGCTGAACGACTGCGAGCCATACCGGCTGATCAATGGAGCAAGATGACCTCCGCCCTCCAGCCCTCTACCGTTGCGGTTCACCGACTTCCTGGGGTACGCCTCACCGCCAGCCAAAGCTCAACCGTTCTGGGCGAACGCGTTGTGCTGGAGATTGCGTGGAATGATCCGGGCAGGCAGGACCATCCACTTACCCTTGCTGTTTGGCAACCGCTGTCAGGCATGGAGGCTTCTCCACAGTGAAACAGCGTGGCCACACTCTGATCGAGCTACTCGCCGTCATGACAGCCTCCATGACCCTTCTGGGAGTGGCCGCGGGGCTCTTGCATCGGGCGTTGCGGACGCAGGCCTCAACGCGGCACCTCCTTGAGCTGGAGCACTCCGGGCTGCTCCTCGCTCGGCAGTTCCGGAGTGATGTTGCGGCGGCCACCGACATACGCATCACGACAGATTCTGCCCAGGCGGCAGCTGACAACAGGACGCCGCTGATCCGGCTGCAACTTCCAGTCGCAGGAGAGGTTGTCTACCAAGCAGGCATCAAGGCCCTGCATC
>CAZKSP010000161.1:0-6648 GCA_964555385.1 uncultured Chitinophagaceae bacterium | reverse complement strand
ACGAACCGGTCGCCAGCCGCTCACCGTCTGGTGCGAAGGCAATGGCGGTGATCATGTCCAGATGCGCAAGTGGCGGGGCTGCTGATGGAGACGAGCGAAGGTCGGGAGTTGAGAGCAGACCAAGCGACCTGCCCGTTCCACTTTCAATGAGTTCAACACGACCGCCGCGGGCAGCAGCAACAGTGCGGCCATCCGGGCTGACAGCAATCGCCGGGAGGCCGCCAACACCGGCTTGCAGCGGCACCCAGGCAATTGGTGTAGCTGCCGTTGATGTGCCTGCTGTGAGGCCCGTCTCAATCCAACGCTCAAGCACGCCGAGTTCATCGGGGGTAAGTGAACGGGCTCCAACTCCGTTGTCCGGAGGTGGCATGAAATCCTCTTCGCGGTGGGCGGCCCGTAAGAACAATGGGCTCTGAGCAGCATTTTTTGAGATCGCTGCCGGCCCTGAATCACCGCCCTTGTTGATCGCGGCGAGGCTATCAAGCCGGAGCCCGCCCTCCGATCGCTGGGCGTTGTGGCAGGCCGTACAGTTTGCTGCGAGCATCGGGGCAATGTCCGTTTCATACGTGAACCGGACGTCGACTGCTGGGGTGTTGATGGGCAGCCCCGCGGCGGCTGATAGCCGGGCTGCCGCCGTGAGTACGGTGATCGCAAAAGCTGCCGTAAACAATCGAACTAATTGAAAACGCCCCCACGACCGAGCTGGGCAGCACCACGGGCTGTTCGTGTGACAAGCTCGCCGGTGGCAAGCCACCGAGATCATTGGGTGTTCTCTCAACACGAAGCCTGATGCGGAACGAGACGGCAGCATGTGATATCAAGGGTTTTCGGGTTTTTGTTGTGACACGACTCGGACGGTGATCGGCGAGAGGGAGAGCGGAACCTCGATCTGCTTTGCAGCCGTTGCCTGCTGCTGTTTTTTGAGGTGTTCCTCAGCCTTGGCCAGTGCCTCGTTGGCTGCCTTGAGCTTTGCGGCAACTTCTGGTGATGCTTGTTCGGCGGCTTCTTGGCTCTGCTTATGGGCCGTAGTGAGATCAGCCACCCTGGCTTTGAGCCGGTCCCGCTCGACTGTGGCCCGGTCTGCCGCCTCGGGATTGCGACGGAACATTCGTTTGCTGACGCCGCCAAGCACGACGGCATAGTCACCGGGCGGCAGTTTGCTGTCGACGGTGATCTTCAGTGAGCCAGTAGTTGCCTTTTCATCAAGCGTTACGGTGTCAACCTTCAGGAGCTTCGGTAGGCCGACCGCATTGAGGCTGAGTGGCCCTTTGCTGTCAGGCGTTCTCGTCACCGTCAACGGTAGCGACTCGGCTGAGCCAGCCTTGATCGTCACCAGTGGTGACTCGGGCTGAATGGTGATGGCAGCGATGTCCGGTGTGACGGCGGCATGGACGGTGGCCACCTCGCGGACAAGGTGTTTCTGCTTGTTGCTGGTGACTGGCCAGCTGAGGGTGATCCCGCGGGCAACCCGAAGTCGAGGCTCTGAGCCAATTCGAGCACGGCCAACGAGTTGCACGGGCCGACAGCTCACCGTGGCATCAGCCGACGCCTCCAAAACAAGGGTCCCTCGGTTGGCCTGAGCCGGAATCACGAGCGGCCGGGCTGTGACGCCATCTGGAAGCTGCTCAGCGGTCACGACGACCGGGCCCGCGAAGCCGTCGTGTCGCAGCAGCAAGAGATCAATCGCCGTCGTGCCACCGCGTACCATTGACGGTGTGGCCAGCCGCATTTTGTTGTTGACGTCGGTGCGGTCGACGGTGGCGAGAAAGGCCAGTAGGTCGAAGTCGGGATGGGGCCGGCGGATATCAACAACGTAATCGTTTCGGGGGCAGTCGCCACCATCAAGGTTTGCCACGGTCAACTGATAACGCCCGGTCACCGGCACCTTGAACGACAATGTGGGGTCCAACCCGTTGCCATCGATCGACTTGCCGGCAAATGCCTTTGGCCGATCATCGGCGAAGCCGACTTCCTTGAAGGTTTGCTCACCAGCATCGGAGACAGTGATCGATTCAAGCTGCAGCACAGGATCGGTCAGGCACCCGAGGCGATGAGAGTACAGGTCGAAGACCCAGGTCTCGCCGGCTGCGGCTTCGAATTGATAGCGATGCTGATTTGTGTCCGCTGCCCAGCGGCCAACGACCTGAATGGGAAGGTTCGGCAAAGTCACCGCGTGGTTGGCTGTGTTGGCTGGATGATCGGCAACGAGGATTTCCGCGGCTGAAGATGAAAAGAGAACTGGCACAGGAGTTGACTGACTTCCTAGGTGGGTGCCAGTGATGTCGACAAAGTCACCGATGCTGTCATGGGGGCTGAGCAGACGCCGGAATTGCCTCCAGGACGATCGGGGGCGGTCCGTGACCGTTGCCTGCAGGGGCTGTTGGATTGGTGGCTGCCCTGCGAACTGGTGGGTTGCGAAGTATTCGGCGGCGGTCGCCTGGTGGGAGAGTGGCGGCCAGACGCTGCGGATAATCGGTGTTGGTGAGACCGTCAGCCGATAGAACCAGTCGTTGCCGCCACCCATGAACAGATCACGAACCTGAATCTGATAGCGGCCAGTCACCGGTACCTTCAGGCTGACAGAGGGATCTCCAGATGGCAGCTCTCCGGCTGTTGCCAGCGGCTCACCAGCTGGCCCCAGTAGGCTGATGACCGGGGTCAGTCGTGAATCAAGCCTTTCAGCCATCAATTCGATATGCAGTTGGCTACCACCGACGCAGTCGATTGAAAAGTGGTCAATCTGACCTGCCTGCAGACGGCCACTGACGGTTGCCGGAAGCGGAAGTTCCAAGGGCGATTCCGCCGTAGTCGCCGTTGGTGGCCCGCTTAATTCGGTGGTGGTGCCGACGACGAATAAGCGTGGATTACTGACCCCAAAGCGGCTCTCGCAGACGACCTCATAGATTCCGGGCGGAACGGCCCGGTCGATTGTTACGAGAAACCGGTTTGGAATGGGCTCAGGATTCGGTATCAGCTCACTGGGCTGCGGGCGGACAGGTTGGGAAGTAATGCCAGGATGCTCAAACCGCAGGCCAGCTGCGTCATCAAGGTCGACGCCATTCACGGTCACTTCAACGTTCGTTGCTTGCCGGCCGCCGGGCGGAAACACCGACCACAGGAGCGGCTGCGGGAGCTCGGCAAATGCCTGATGCGGCAACAACAGACAAAGCCCCCAGGCAACAAGCAGTCTGCAGATCACGCGAACGGTCTCCCGGGGCCTGTGCCGACACCCCACCTCCCGCTCAGAAAGCGGCGAGGACAGGGGCTCCTTTCGGAGTTCAATGGTTGAAAAGAAATTCCTTCGTGTTCAGCAATGTCCAGAGGACATCCTGCCAGGCAGTTTCAGGAGTGTCGCTGCGGGCTGCGAGGAAGGCCTCGATGGCCGCCTGCTCTTCGCTTCGTGGCGATCGTGAAAAAGCAACCAGGTAGAGCTCATCAATTTTTTCAGTGATTGTTCGGGCGGTGTCATCTGCGAGCGACTGGGCGCGTTTGCCCTTGAGCTTTGCCAGCACTTGATCGGAGTTGATCAGGTGCAGGCACTGGGCCAGGTTCGCCGCACTCCCGCGTTCACACTCGCAGGCGCTGTCGGCCTTGGGGCGACCAAAAACTGTCAGGAAATAGTTGTCAAAATTTGGATCAGGGAGTTCGACGGCTCGAGTGCCCGGTGGCACACCTTGAAAACGGGTGGGGTCCAGCGTGAGCCGGTCGACAGCATCAAGCGCGACCTCGGCAGGGAGCCGCCGGGCGTAGTATCGAGAAAAACTCTGGCGATCCTCAGCATTGAAGGCATTTGGTTCGGAAGCCAGTTGATACGTTCGGGACTGGCAGATCAGCCGGATAACAGCCTTGAGGTCAAAACCGGAATCGATGAAGGCGGCAGCCAGCCCGTCGAGCAGTGCCGGATTGGTTGCCGGATTGGTGATTCGAAGATCGTCTTCTGGTTCAACCAGGCCGACGGCGAAGAAATGCTTCCAGTAACGGTTGACAAGGGAGCGTGCGAAGAACGGGTTGTCCGGTTCGGCCATCCAGGTAGCCAGTGTCGCCCGAGGATCATCGCTGCTGGCGACTGCCGCCGTCGCGCCGTCGAGGACAGCCGGGGCGTGCATGGCCTTGGGCCCCTTTGCCTGCGGTGTTCCACGGCGATGGTAGATCCGATCCTCACCGGGCTGGGTTCCCGGTTTTCGACTCACCTGAGAAAAAAAAGCGGCGAGCTTGAAATAGTCGTCCGTGCCCCATTTTTCGAACGGATGATGGTGGCAGCGGGCGCACTGAAGCCGCTGCCCAAGAAAGAGTTGGGCCGCATCCTCCACCTGCTGGTTGATGTCCTTTACCTGCCGATACCAAATGACCGGTGGGTTTGTTGCCACCTCACCGCTGGCTGTCAGAATGTCGGCGACAAATTCGTTGTAGGGACGGTTTTCCTGCAGCGCCTGACGAATCCAGGCATGGAAGGCGTAGCTTCCCCGCCGATGCAATTCGTTGTCCGAACGCTGATTACGAAGGATGGCCGACCACTTCATGGCAAAGTGGTCCGCGTAGTCGGGTGAGGCGAGAAGCCGCTCGATGAGGGCGTCCCGCTTGGTGGATTCCGAAGCGGCCAGGAATTGCCGGGTTTCCTCTGGGGTGGGCAGGCGTCCGGCGAGGTCAAGTGTGATGCGGCGGATGAAGGTGGCATCATCGCAGACCGGCGACGGTGGTAACCGGAGTTTGCGGAGGTGATCGAGCACATGCCGGTCAACAAGGTTCCGGCTGAAGGTTTCAGCTGCGGGAAGTTCTGCCAGCGGAACGTCAAGCGGTAGCACTCCGCGGAAAACCGCAACACGGCTGCAGAACCGAACCATGATGGCAACAGTGCCCGAACGTTGGTCAGTGGCTGTGGTGGCCACCTGCACGAGCCCGGCTTTATCGACGTCCGCGAGTTCGGTGGCATTGCCCTCGTACTGGGCGAGGCGGGTTACATCCACCACACGGCCATCTGAATAGCGTGCCAGCACCCGCAGTTGCTGCTGTCCGCTTGGTTTCAATCGCCGCTCAGTTGGAAAGACTTCGATGCCGGTCACCGTCGGTGGTGTGCTGCTGCTGGGCTGACAGCCTTCTTCAATCCACTGCAACAGCAGGTCATAGTCGGCCGTCGAATCTGTCAGCAGCTTGCCACCACCGTGCGGAATTGCTGCGGTTGCCTTGGTCAGCAGCAGGCTCTGCCGTGGTGCGGTCAGTGATACCCGGCGGCCACGGGCCTCAGTGACGATATGTTCATGATCCTCGGCTGGTTCGAATCCGAGCAGCGACAGCCGGAAGCTGTTCTGGCCTCCGCTCTTGCCGTGGCAGCCGCCGCCATTGCAGCCGTGCTTGGTAAAGATCGGGACGACCTGACTGACGAAATCGATTGCAGGGTCGTCACCGAACCGATCAATATTCAGTTGGACCTGAACCGCGGGCACTGGTTCTCCGCTGACTGGCTGCTGTTGCGGAGGAAGTGTGACCGTCACCTGCCCTGAGCCATTGGTCAAGGGAATGACCAGGCCATCTTCAACTCGGGCGAGTGTTGCCGGCGTAATGGCGTACTGCACCTTGTGGGTGAGGTCTTCAAGCGGTGTGCCGTTTTCGGTGACTGCTGTTACCACTAGCTGCCGCCGGTCCCTGCCACCATGCAGCGTGAGGCTGCCGTCCACCTCACCGGTTGAGACAGATAGCTGCCAGCGGGTCGGTTCCGGCTGCTCATCAGCGGCTACCAGCAGGCCGCCCGGGTTGCAGCTGAGCAGCGTTGCAATGAGGACCGTCACGACTGGGACCAAGGGACGCCGCAAGTAACCCGCCACACCCATGCGTATTCCTTTGCAAGAAACGTCAGCTCAACCGTCAACGGAAATCGGCGGCCACTCACCGGCCTCGCCTTTTCTAGGTCTCACAACCGTTAATCTTACATTTAGAAATCGGGTCTATGCAGGGGGAAATGCGGCGTATTTAGGTTTGATTTTCTGAATCGCCGCGAAGACGGGCGAACTGCATCCCGCTGAGTGGCACGCACCGTGCCGTGGGCGATTCCTCATGCTGTTTTCTGGTGCTCCGTTGACCCTATGTCGACCAGTCCGGATTCCCCGGCCCCAGCACCCGGGATAGCGAGCATGAGGGCCCGTTCCCCCAAAGGCCAGTTTGGCTATTGAAAAAATTTATGTAACCAAATGGCAGAATGGGGTAATTCAAGGGTGGTGAGGAGTGCGATGGCGGAAAGCGACCAATCAGAAGTGCTGGTGCAGCATATTGCCGAACATCAAAATCGGCTGTTCGGGTACATCTTCTCGATGCTAGGCGATCACGTGCGGACAGCCGATGTCTTGCAGGAAACCAATCTGGTGCTGTGGCGAAAAAAACAGGAATTTCGGGCAGGTGAGCCCTTTCTGCCGTGGGCATTTTCAATCGCTAGGTTTCAGGTGCTTGCCCATGTCCGTGACCGTGGTCGCGACAGGTGTTTGCTGGACACTGACCTGGTCGAATTAATCGCCGAAGAGGCACAAAAAAAGGCCGAGCGATTCGAAGAGCTTCGACAGGCCCTGCGCGGATGCATGGCAACGTTATCCCCTCAGCAGCAGGCAATGGTGCAAGCGCGTTATTTCCGTTCGTCTTCGATTGATGAGTTGGCCCGATCGC
>CAZKSP010000160.1:0-6666 GCA_964555385.1 uncultured Chitinophagaceae bacterium | reverse complement strand
CAATTTTCCGGCTGGTGATTCTTGGGGCGGTGCTGATCGACCGATTGCGGCACCGGGGCAGCGGTGGGTAATGCTTGTGCTGCCGGTTGAACCGCAAGAGTAAGCCGAAGTGGTTGGGGTCTCTCGCCCTGTGGTGTGGTCGTGCAGCCAACTGGTGCCCCGATCGGGCTGGCTGGTGACAACGTCAGCATCCAGACGGGCTATTCCAGCCACGACCAATCGGGGATGGGAATTCCAGCACCGTTCCCGCCGGGGAAGGCTCGATGGCGGTCATTGAAATGGATGACGAATCGCAATGCTGTTGGCGGCAAGTACATGATGGATTGCCCGCAGGCAGCCCGCGGGGTCAACGCCATCGCCGTGGATGCAGAGCGTGTCTGCGGTAATGGCGACGACCTCACCAGTGACGGAAGTGACCTGTCCCGTTGCGACCAGGGCAGCAGCCTGTTGGGCGGCTGTTGTCGGACAATCGATCACAGCATTAGCATCGCTGCGGGGAAGAAGGCAGCCGTCGACGCTATAGCGACGATCGGCAAACGCCTCTGCGGCAACCTGCAGGCCCTCTGCGTGGGCGACCGCCGCCAATCGGCTGCCGGCGGCGGCAAACAGCACCAGATGTGGCCAGTCTGTGGTCAGACGGCGGCTGACAGCAGCAGCCAAATCCTCGTCGTCGCCTACCTGGTGGTAGAGGGCTCCGTGCAGCTTCAAATGTCGCAGGTCGGCCCCGGCGATGGTGGCAAAATAAGACAGTTGCCGGGCTACCAGATCGGCAGCCGTGGCAGGGCTGATTGGCAGTGGTCGCCGACCGAAGTGGTCGGGGTCAGCGTGCCCCGGATGACAGCCGATGGCCACTCCGTGGTTGCGGGCCAGTCCGACCGCAGTGAGCATCGAATACCGGTCTCCAGCATGGCCGCCGCTGGCGATGTTCGCTGAGCTGATCAGCGGCATCAGTGCTGCGTCATGACCAGCCCCCTCACCGAGGTCGCAGTTGAGATCAATCGAGCGACGGTGGGTCATGGCCGGGATTTCCGCTGTGGTTGAAAGTATGAGCGGATGCCGCTGCGGACCGTCGCGAGCATTTCATGCTGCTGCCGGAGCATCTGGTGGGCCACGGCAATTGTGGTCGGCTCAAATTGAATGCTGTCACCCGGCCGCAGTTGGCCAGCCAGCGGCAGGTCGGCGGCGATTACCTGACCGAGTATGGCGTAGCCGCCAATCGTCTGGGCATCAGCCAGCAGCAGGATCGGATTGCCGTCGGGAGGCAGCTGAATAGTGCCCGGCAAAACCGCCTGTGAAATGCCGTTGGCTGCAGTCTGTGACAGCTTGCCTCGCAGCCGTAGGCCCATGCGGTCGCTGCTGGCAGTGACTGGGAATGGAACTGTGGTCAGTGGCCGGAGCTGACTGGTGTCAGCAGTCATGGGAACGAATCGTAGCTGGCAGGAAGCGGCTCGGGGCGGAAGTGGCACCAGGCTTGGATCGAGGCTCCAGTTGAGGCTGGTGGGGATGGCTGGCGGAGGGCCGACTGCCAACTGGTCGCCAGCCACCAGTGGTCGTCCGGCAAGGCCACCAAAGCCGGCAGGCAGATAGGTGGCCTGGCTACCGAGGACTGGGGGCAGGTCAACGCTGCCGGCGATCGCCAGATAGCCGCGGCAGCCCGCAGTGACATGGCCGATGACGAGCGTTTCCCCTGCTCGCATCCGCAGCGGACGCAGTGTCGGATGGCTGGCGATCGTGGCACCAGCCAGCGCAACGATTGTGTCAGCCTCAAACCGCAGGCTGGGGCCAAGCAGTGTGAACTCGATCAGGGCGGCTGACTCCGGGTTGCCGACAATGAGGTTGGCAAGCCTTGCCGACAGTGGGTCAGCGGCACCGCCACTGGGTACCCCTGCGGCCCGCTGGCCCGACCGGCCAAGGTCCTGCACCGTTGTCATGAGGCCCGGCTCAAGCACGGTGACCGTCGGTGCACGCAAGGCATGTAGGGGCGGTGGGATGAAGAGGGGCACTTCTGGGCTCTCCGCCGTTGCCTTGAACCGCACGCGGTCCCCCACGGCAAGGGCTGCCGGTGGGCTGGCGGTTGGATCGAAAAGCGGGAAGCTGGTCCGGCCGATTAGTTGCCAGCCGCCTGGGGTGGCAAATGGATAGACGCCGGTCTGGCTGCCACCAATGCCGACCGATCCAGCAGGAATATGCGTGCGTGGGCTGGCTAGCCGGGGCGTCGCGAGGGCCGGTGGAAGTCCCGCCAGGTACGGAAAGCCCGGGACGAATCCGATGGCAGTGACAAGGTAGTCGGGTTCGGTGTGGAGCTGAATCAGCCGCGCTGTGCCAATGCCGTGATGCTGGCAGACAGCAGCAAGGTCAGGGCCGTCATCGCCACCATAACAGACGGGTACTTCGTGGCAGGTGGGAGCTCGGGGCTGAGCCTTGGTGGCGGCGGCGACCAGCGTATTGAGGGCCTTCAGCAAATCATCAAGGCCGTCGATTAGCAGCGGGTCATAGACAACCGTGACGCGATTGGGCGACGGGACAACATCGACGACTCCGTTTGGGCAAGCCCGGCGGACAGTATCGGCGATTGCTCGCAGATGATCGATCAGCCAGTTGGCAGGTCCCGTCTGATCGACCGAGATCACTACGGCGGTATCACCAAGCAGTTTGATTGACGGGCTCGGTGCCTGTGCGGCTTCGTGTCCTTCGTGCCTTCGTGGTGAACTATCCACGGCGGTGTCAGTTGGCGTCTGGATCAGCCGTGTCGTCGGGCTTGGCATCGGCAGGTGGGTCGTCAAGCATTTTGGCAAAGTTGAACTCGTCGGCACCAAAGCCGTGCTTCAACGAGAAGCCGCCGTCATCATCTGCCGGCGGTGCGGCTTGTTTTGGTGCCACCTTCGGCCGTTCAATCGGCGTCCCCTGGGGGCGGGCCCGCAGCTTTGCCGAAACTTCGGCAAGCCATGCATCATCGGGAAACTGGTACGGGCGGAACTTCTCCAGGGTCCCGGTCTCTTCCTGAACGTAGAGAGCCCGCTGCTCGCCCAGCCGGCCAGCAATTGGGCTTTCGACCAGTTGGCTTGAGTCGGTGCCGCTCATCTGGAAGAGCACCCGGAGCTCAAATTCCTTGAGCGTGCCCCGCTCGAAGGTCCGTTGAAGATTGGTCAACGAGTCGCACCAGATGATCGCATGGATGCCGACCGTCGGTCCATCCTTGAGAATGGTGACAAGGTTCTGAGCCGGTGTCGCGGCCTGCTCGCCTGACATTGAGAAACCGAAGTCATTCTCATTGCGACGCATGTCGCGGAACCGGCCCAGGTCGCGGATGACGACAAAGACACTCTCAGCGTCCAGGATCTGCCCATCCAGTCGTCGCTGCACTTCTCCCGCGATGTCCCCGAGGGCCTCAGCCACCGCCAGCCGGCCGGCCACTTCAATCTCGTGCGGCAGGAATTCAGCCAGCCGGCTGAGCATTGTCTCTGGGTGTTCTTCGGCGATCGCCGGCTCAAACAGCACGAACCGGCCGGCCCGACCAAGGCCACCGCCGGGGTGTGGGTCACAGCCCGCCGCCAGGCTGACCATGGCCATCGAAAGAATCCGGGCTGCCAGATCCTCACGCTGGCCCACGATCAACAGGTTGGTGCCGCCCTGCCGCCGGAACGTGGCAACGGTCGGATCCTTGATGGCGATGGCATCACCCAGCCAGGCTTGTGGGATGACTGCTGGTGATCCCCCCAGCGTGCCGCTATCGAGCAGTTCAGTCAGCAGGCGGTTGGCGGCCGGGTTGGCAGCCTCATTACCGTCAAAGACCAGCCGCGGCAGGGCGGGAATGTCGGGCCGCGAGTCGGCAAGATCACGGAGTTTGCCGAGGAAGCGTTCCCGTCGCTCTTCTCCCAGCCAGACAACCTGGAAGGGATTGTTGCCCTCGACCATGCCGTTGGCGTCATTGTAAATCGCCTCGCCGGGACGGGTCAGCAGCCGGGCTGCGGTGTTGTCCTCACTGAGGATCAGACTGCTGTCAGCTTCGTTGCATTGCAATGCCACCCGCACCGCCATCTGGCCCATTGTTGCCCGTGGCAGGCTGTACGAGCCCCCCAGCGTCTGGGAGCCGAGCAGCACATGCATGCCGAAGGCTCGGCCCTGGCGGACCAGCCGGTCAAGCACCAGGGAACAGTCCTGGGCCAGTTTGTCATCCTCCACAAAGAGTTCCTGAAACTCATCGATGATCAGCATGATTCGGGGCATTGGCTCGGGATGGCCGCTGGCCCGGTAGCCGGCCAGATCCTGAACCGACAGCTCTCGGAACAGGTCGCCGCGCCGCTTGAGTTCGCGGTCAAGCTGCTGGAGGACTGACAGGCCGAACTCGCGTTCACTCTCGATGGCGATGACTCGGGCATGTGGCAGGCGGTAGTGATCGTAGAGCTTGAACTCAACGCCCTTCTTGAAGTCAATCAAATAGAACTGAATTTCGTTCGGGCTATAGATTAGCGCCAGATTCGTAATCAGCGCGTGCATCATGGTGGACTTGCCAGAGCCGGTCTTGCCTGCAATCAGCACGTGCTGGCTGGTGCCCTTGCCCAGCTTCATCGAGAGTGTCTTTTTCGCTCCGGCGGGCCCCAGTGGCACATCGATTCCCTTGGCGGTGTCGCCTGTCCACCATTTGTCTTCCGGCGGGGCGACTCGGTCAAAGGGCACTTCAACCCGCTTGGCCGCGACCGCAGCCTTGCCCACCCGCTGGACGATCTGGGTAAAGATCTGGTCATCCGGTGACTGTTCGGCTGTCAGCGGCCACTTGGAGAATTCGGGGTCGACCCACGTGAATTGGCCATCCTTCAGGCTGACGATCGTGGTATGTGCCTCAAGGTCAGCAAGCGTGAAGTTCGACGGCAACTGGGCGGTGGTGTCGAGTGAAACAATGGGGTAGACGCCGCAACGGGCACCTGAGGTGGCGATGCTGGCCAGCCGCCGGGCGGCGGTTTCGGTGAAGTTGGCCGGGAAGTTCGCCACCACGACAAACCGGTAGGGTTCAGGCACCTCAGCCTCGGCATTGTAATCGCCGATTGAACTGTACTCGTTGCGAAGATACTTCTGGATCACCAGTTCCATCTGTTCGGTGATGTCAGCCAGCCGCTGTTCAATCAGCGGTGGTTCGGTCCAGATTCGGCTGGTCACCAGCAACTCGTCATGGTCGGCAAGGTGCATGAAGCCGGCAAACTGTTTGCCGAGGCCGAGGGGATCGATGATGGTGAATCGGCTCTGGCCCGGCGGCAGTCCGGCGGCGATCCGCAGCATCAAGGCCTGAAGCAGCCCGGAAGCGGTTTCTTTCTCGGCGGGGTTCATGCGGATGACGAGGCCGGCCGCATCCGGAAAGGGGCTGAAGGCTGGCTGCTGCCATGACGCCGGTCCGAAATCGTTGAACTCTTTGTGGCTGGACACGCCGCCGGCGATTCCCGCCATTGAGACTGTCAGCTTTCCGAATCGTAAACCGGGCGGACTGATGGTGGGCAATGCTGCCGACCCGTCGGCTAATGACTCCCAGCTTTGGAAGGCATCGGTGTCGATTGCCTCAACCGCCTTGAAGATTCGCCCGGTTTCTTCCCGAGTCGATCGCCAAGTGGCCGTCAGGGCAGTCCAGCGTTCGTCACGCTTGCGTTCAATTTCAGCCTGCTGCTCTTGCTGCCGGGCTTCGATGGCAGCGATTTTTTCATCGCGCTGATGCTCGGCAGCCGTGATCTGTGCGGGATAGGTCTCTTCCAGTGCCTGGCGGCCGCGTTCTTTTTTTGTCTGAAGCGCCGCAAGCTTTGTTTGGTACTGCGACTCGAGGTCTGCCAAGGCTTTATCACGGATCTTTTCTGCCTTGCCGCCGGCACTGCTGGACGCTTCCTCGCGTTTTCGTCCCCCAGCAGAAAACTCTTCCTCGAGTTTGGTGAGCTGTCGGTCGAGTTTCTTTGCCATGGCCTGCTGGCAGGCGACGAAGCAGCGAACGAGTTGAGCCCTTTTTGCAGTGAGTTCGCCGATGAGTGTGGCTGCTTCTTTCCGGGCTTGCCCAGCCTTTTGCCGTCGCCAGGTAAGCCCGCCGGCAACACCAAGAACCAACGGCGTGAAAGCTGCGACAGCGGCGGACAAGGCCTTGGGCATGCCGAACAGTTCTGCTGGCAAAACGAACCAGGCAATCGCGGCCAAAACGATGGCCAGCACGATTGGTACTGCAAAAATGGCAACGAGCACCCCATCACCGAACGCCCAACGGCCGCTGGGCAGCCGGCGGATCCGACGGGCATCTTTCGTGACAGTGTCAGCCAGTTCCTCGAAAAAGGTGAACAGTTCCTTGCCAGTCGGTAGTGGTTCTGCGTTTTGCGCTGCCACGGCGTCCGTCGCTGCGGCGGTCGTGTCGCCTTCACCCACATCCAATGCTGGGTCGACAGGAGATTCGGCTGCTGACGCCGACGGCAGCTCGGGGAAACGCGACCCCTCAACAACAGCCGCCTCCACGCCCCATTGAGCAAGCACGTTTCGAGACTTTTCGACAGACTCCTCAGCCTTTTCAAGTTTCTGGTCGAGAGATGTCGAGGCCCGCTTGGCTGCCTTCTTGGCATCCTCCAGCTTTTGCTGGTGATGTTCGTTGAGCGAGATCTCCTCGTATTCAAGATCCTCGCTGCGTTCCTGCTCACCTGCCTTCCAATC
>CAZKSP010000159.1:0-6678 GCA_964555385.1 uncultured Chitinophagaceae bacterium | reverse complement strand
CATGGTTGACGGCAGCGTCTATCCAATGCGCGGCAGTCCAGGCAGTTACGATGCTTACAGCCAACTCCTCGCCACGTTCATCCGAGATGTCCGCCGCGAGCTTGAGGCACCGCACCTACCCTTTGTCATCGGCGTGATGGGTACCAGTGGACCAATCGAGAATCTCGAGCCTCGGTACCAGACAATCCACGCCGAGTTTCGTCGGGCCATGGCGGCTCCAGCAGCACTGCCAGGGTTTCGGGGAAACGTGATCGCCGTCCAGACAGCTCCATTCTGGGACATGCAACTGGATGCCGTAGCCAAACAGCGGGACAGGCTCAATGCCCGTAAACGGTTGCTCGAGCAATCGGTCGAAAGAGGTGCTGCCAGCCAAGCTTCCGTGGCCGAAGAGGTTGCAGAAATTACCGATGCACTTGCGTCACCCGAAATTCAAGGGCTCTGGAATCGCGGCGCTTCGAATGCTGCATACCACTACTTCGGCTGCGGCAAAACGATGGCACTCATCGGCAGAGCCTTTGCCGACGGGATTATTGCGATCAGCCCTAAGCTCGAATGAAACCGAGGGCAGCACGCAAATCAGCGATACCTATACCGCCTGCGAAGCCAATCGGCCCGCCACCAGACCAAAACAATCAGACTCCCGCCGCATCTGCTCTGCGAGCCTGAATAATGCGAGGGAGGCCGGCGGCATCGGGTAGTGTCGGCTCAGCGATCAGCCCCTGCGTTTCGGCCACGAGCTGTTCGGCGGCAGCGGCCGTGGCAGGCCCCACCTCAATCAACAGCCAGCCGCCGGGAGCCAACCGCTCGGCTGCCTGGGGTAGCAATCGGGCGATCAGTTCACAGCCGGTCGGGCCAGCCACGAGTGCTTCCCGCGGTTCATGCAGCCGCACATCTGGCGGCAGGCTATCGAATTCGTCCTCGCGGACGTAAGGCGGGTTACTGACGATGTAGTCCCAGGGACCAGCCGTCGCCGGATGGTCGAGCAGATCGCTCACGGCCAGTGTGACTCGGTCGGCCACTCCGTGTCGCTTGGCATTGGCTGCAGCCACAGCCACCGCTGCCTCCGACTGGTCAGTCGCCAGAACCGTGGCTTCCGCAAGCCGCGTTGCCAAGGTGACACCAATCGCTCCGGATCCGGTACCCACATCAAGAATCCGGGGGCCAGTTTCAGCCACCCGCGCCTGCTGCTTCCAAAGGTCAAGCACGCGAATCACCAGACCCTCAGTCTCAGGCCTGGGGATCAGCGTCGCCGGCGTGACCTCAAAGGCCAGTGAGAAAAACTCACGGTTCCCGACGAGATAGGCGACCGGCTCGCCACCACCGCGACGCCGCACCAGATCGCGAAAGCGGCTCCGTTGCTCGTCACTCACTGGCTCGTCGAAGGCGGTGTAGAGCAGGATTCGCGGGCAGCCACGCACTGTCGCCAGCAGCACCTCGGCGTCGAGCCTGGGTGACTCACTGCCACGGCCAGCCAGCCACTCGGTGGTCCAGGTCAGCAGTCGGCCAACCGTCCAGACGTCAGGCTGGTCTGCAGCCTGTGAAGCAGGGGAGGGGACTTCTACCATTGGTGCGAGACCTCCGTAACAGCCCCACGACGGGCCAGTGGGTGGCAGGTTCAGCCTGCGACGAGCCCGCCCCGCCGCTCCTGCCGCACCCGTTCCTCCATGGCGTCGAGCACCATTCCAAGCCGACCAGCGAGAATCTGATCGAGATTGAAGTTCTGGTTCAGACGATGGTCGCTGAGCCGATTTTGGGGAAAGTTATAGGTTCGAATCCGCTGGCTGCGGTCCCCCGAGCCGACCAGCCCGCGACGTTCGCTGGCCCGCTTGTCATGTTCAATCTGTCGCTGCCGCTCATAGAGCCGCGTCTTGAGCACCCGCAGCGCCTTGGCAAGATTCTTGTGCTGGCTTTTCTCATCCTGGCACTGCACCACAATGCCGGTCTCGAGATGGGTGAGCCGAACTGCTGAGGTGGTCTTGTTCACGTGCTGCCCCCCGGGGCCGCTGGCACAGAACAGATCCTTCCGATATTCATCCGGTGATATGGTGACCTCGACATCCTCCGGCTCCGGCAGCACCGCCACGGTGGCTGCCGAAGTGTGCACCCGTCCCTTAGCCTCGGTATCAGGCACCCGCTGCACACGATGCCCGCCACTTTCATACTGGAGCCGCCGAAAAACATCGCCCCCGGAGACCGCAATCACCAACTCTTTGAAGCCGCCAAGTTCGGTTGGATTGGCGTCCATCACCTCAATATCCCAGCCGATCTCCGCAGCATAGCGGCGATACATCTCAAACAGATCACGAACAAACAGGGCCGCCTCGTCACCACCGGTGCCAGCCCGAAGCTCCATAATGCATCGTGAGCGGTCGGCATCCGGGTCCTCAAGACAGGCATCAAGCAGAGCGTCCCACTCCGAATCCCGACGGCAGCGAAGTTCCGGCAGTTCCGCCTCAGCCAACTCCCGTAGGTCGGCATCGTCGCCAGCGGCCATCTCTGCGTGCTCGGCAATTTCCCGTTCGACTGTGAGAAAGTCACGATAGCGACGAGCCATTCGAGCGAGGCTGCCATGCTCGCGGGCCACCGCCGACATCCGCTGTGAATCGGCCTGAACAGCCGGGTCAGCTAGTTGCTGCTCAAGTTCCTCGAACCGTGCGAGTTTGCTGTCGAGTTCTTCTCGCATCACCTCTCCGGCGGCAACGCGATCCTTCGCCGCAGTCTTGTAATCGGTCGCCCGGGCAGTCAAATCGGCTCTGCCTGGCTGCACCCCTGTTTTGGGAGGACCGTCGGGTGACGATCCAACAAGCGGTGTTGTCAGACAAAAAAACCGACTCAGCCCGCAGGAGCCTCAGCTGGCTTGGCTGCCTTCTTGCCCTTCTTGAGGCTGGCGTAGCCGCTCGATCCAAACTTGGACTTGAACTTCTCGATCCGGCCAGCCGTGTCAACAAACTTCAGCTTTCCCGTGAAGAAGGGATGACACATATTACAGATGTCGAGCTTGATCTCCGGCACCGTACTCCGGGTGGTGAAGCTGTTGCCACAGCCACATTTCACAACGGCGTCAATGTACTTCGGGTGAATGCCTTCTTTCATCGTCCTGCTCGCCTGCTTGATTTTTGATGGTCGGTGGTAACTGGGGGATCAGCCAAAGCAACGCGTTGCAGTGTCAGACGTTCGTCGATCCCTTTTTTGGTTCAGTCGATATCGTACCGACCGCCGCCCCCGCCGGCAATCGGCATCAAAGGATCATTCAGTGCGGGCAGTCGCGGCAGCCTCTAAATCATCGGCCCGAATCCGGCTACCAAACCGCTGTGGGGACCGGTCTTGCCGAAGCAGTGCAATTGCGTCCTCGGTCTCTCCCAGGGCCAATTTGGCCTCTGCCAGGTTGAGCCGAGCGGCCGCAGCCCAGCGACCATCGGGGGAGGCGTCGAGGGTCATCCGGCCCAGGTAGTCGCTGGCGGTCGCGTAATCCTGTTCGGCCAGCGTGACCAGTCCCAGCCAGTACGTGGCGTCTTCCTTCATTTGCTCGTAGAGCCGACGAACCGGCTCTCGCTGCGGCTCGGGAACCCGCTGCACCATTTCGCCAATCATTTTTGTAGTCGGCCGGGCCATCAAATAGGCCTTCTTCGCCCCTTCGGGTCCGGAGAACTCCCCCCGAAACTCCCGCAGTCTGCCTGCGTAAAGAGGACGGATAATCCGGCCACCCGACCGCCGGTCAGGCCCAGTGGCGGCCTGCTCGAGGGCGACGGTCATCACACCCAGTTCTCGGGCGATCACCCTGGCAGTCTCGGGATTGGCAGCCAAGCGACGGCGGCGAACTTCAAACGGAAAAGACCAAATGGCCCGCTGCGTTGTTTGCTCAGTCTGTCGGGGCAGGGCACTAGCTGCGGCCTCTGCCACCGCGGTGGCGTCAACAGCCAGACGAACTGAAGAACCGCCAAGCAGACTCCGCTCGACCAAAGCCATCCGCCGGGAGAGCGATTCAGGATCGGCACAGACAAGAACAGCAAGATCGAGCATGTCGCTGGCTGACAGCGGATAGTCGCGGCCATCAACGTCAAGCTGGTCGAGTACCGTGGGATCGGCTGCTGCCTCGCGGGCGGTGGCCACCCCGCTGCCATCGGCTCGAGGTATCGGCATCCCGTAGGTTGGCTCGAAGAGGTAGGCCTCGCCGCCCGAGATGACCGCAGGAATCCAGGGTCGCAATCCACCGTCAGAATCTGCTGTGGCCAGCATCACACCCTTCAAGCCCGCCTGACGCACCAGTTCAAGGAATATCCAACTCCGCTGCGCCGGACTTCCGCGGCCAGCCAGCAGAATTTCACCCCGTTGAAACCATCGCTGCCCGACACTGGTTGGGCCGGCGGCAAGCGGAGGGTCACTTTCGATGGCAAGCGATCGCACCGTCCAGCGAAACAACGCCACGGCGATATCGAGATCATCAAGTGCCTCACCGCGGGCAGTCTTGGCAATGTCGGCCAACCAACGGCAATCCCGCAGGGCGGTGACATCGTGAGCAACGTCAAAAACCGCACTGCCAAGCCGCTCGGCGGCACAAAGCTCTTGCAGTTCCGCGGGCAGCGTCTCGACCAGCGAATCGACCTGCCAGCCAACACTGGCCGCTTCATCCCCGATCGGATCGGCATGAATCCACTGATTGAGACGGTCAAAAACCTGCGCCGATGCGGAAGCTTCTTCGTACTGCTCCAGCCGGCCAAGCACAGCCATCGCACCGTCGAGTAGTTTGCCGCGAACTTCACGTGATATTTGCGGCACGATCCTGACTTGGGCAGGCGGTGCCGGAGGCTGCTCTTGGCAACCAGCAGCCAACAGCGGGCAAAAAATGAAGGCCAACAACAACCACTGTTTCGAAGCTTTTCGCATCATCATCTCGATTTCACCCATCATGCACCATGAAGCTGGTGAATCTTCAGCACACGCTCAACAACTCCCCGCAATTCGGCCAACGGTACCATATTTGGACCGTCACTCGGGCTGCTGCTAGGGTCTGGGTGGGTCTCAAAAAAGATGCCGTCAATCCCGACAGCGGCGGCTGCTCGGGCCAGCGGCTCGACCAGCGACCGGTCACCTCCCGTTGCATCTCCCTGGCTAGCTGGCCGCTGCACGGAGTGCGTGGCGTCGAAAATCACCGGCACCCCCAGTGACCGCATGGTGATCAGCCCTGCAAAATCGTTGACCAGCCGGCCGTATCCGAAAAAGGTGCCTCGTTCGCAAAGCATCATGTTTTGGCAGCCTCCGGCAAGCAACTTGGCGACGGCATGCCGCATGTCGCCGGGGGCCATGAACTGGCCTTTCTTCACGTTGACGGCTCGCCCGGTTTCGGCTGCCGCCAGCAACAGGTCGGTCTGCCGGCAGAGAAACGCCGGGATCTGCAGCAGTTCGCAAACGCTGCCCACAGGGCCCGCCTGCTCCGGCAGGTGAATGTCAGTGGTGACCGGGAGCCCCGTGGCCGTACGGACTCGTTCGAGAATGGCCAGCCCCTCATCGATTCCCACTCCACGAAACGATGCCGCAGCAGTCCTGTTCGCCTTGTCAAACGATGCCTTGAAGACCACCTGAATCCCCAGATCACGGCCAATTTCAGCAAGCTGCTGGGCTATCCGCAGGCAGAGGTCGGCGTGCTCAATGACGCAGGGCCCGGCAATCAGAAGGAGTGGCTGCCCCGGTCCACAGCGATAGTTCCCAATCTGAGCAGGCAGTTGCGGATTCATCGAAGGGCGTCTCCAAAAAAGGTTGCAGGCGACAGGGGTGTCGGCGGCCCCCGATAGGCCACCGCAGCATTTTGCTGCGAACGCCGCATTTTGCTGCGGCTGAATCGCTGCATACCACTCCAGATTTTCATTTTGCGACAGATGTCCATCGCCATCGCGTCGGCGTCCAATCCATGAACAGCAACGTTTCAAGGGTCATTATCGCCGTTTTTTCAATTCGTCGGCTTCTTTTTTTGTGGGCGGGCATTTTGGCACGGCGAATGCATCCTCAATTTACCCGACAGGGATTTCCGGTCCTTGTCGCCCACACCATGAAAAAGTGGGGTCTTCGACTTCTTTCGGTCGAGCGGTCGCCTTGCCCCTGATCCGCTCGACCATGGTAGGACGCTCCTGCCGGGTCGAGACCCCACTTTTTTTTGTTGTACGGAACCCCCAGTGGCAGAGATATTTCGGAATCCAGCCCCTTGACTAGCCCAGCGGCTCTGCGCTACTCTGCGGAGTCCGGTCGCGGCGGACTCTCCCCTCGTGTCCGACCGCCAGCGTAGCTTCAATTGGCAGAGCACCGCATTCGTAATGCGGGGGTTGTGGGTTCGATTCCCACCGCTGGCTTCCGCCCGAGCCCCGGGCAACGGCCGGTTCCCCGTGATCGGCCTTCGGTATTCTGCTGTGAATAGTGGTGCCCCACCGTCGAAAGGTAACCAATCCAGATGCAAGCCTCAGCCTCCTCCGCTCCAGCCACCATTGATGTACGCGAACTGCTCGCCGGCAGTGGTCCATTCGGGCCCGACGACGTCCGGGCTATCGCTGACTCGCTCGGGACGAACCCGGCGACCCATCGGGAACTGAGGCTGACGGTTCAAGATCTTCAGTCGGCGGCTGAACGCAGCCCAGCTGCGTCAGTCAGGCTGGGTGTCGGCCTCTACCTACTTGGCCGAAGCAGCGAGGC
>CAZKSP010000158.1:0-6718 GCA_964555385.1 uncultured Chitinophagaceae bacterium | reverse complement strand
GCTATATCGTTGGGTCTGTCGCAATTCCGTATCCTGTGATGTGGTTCCTTGCAGCCAAGCGGCATTGACGCCGCTGCTGAGCGTGAGGGACGTCGGCAAAATTTTGCTCAATCGCAACCGACGTTCTGCCGGTTTCTTGAGCCAACGGGGGTGTTAGGTTTTTTGACTTTGGTGTCACCAGAAACGACAAAAGCCCCAGAAAGCTGCTGCTTTCCGAGGCTTCTGAAGTGGGTCTAGTGGGCGATAAAGGACTCGAACCTTTGACCCCCAGCTTGTCGAGCTGGTGCTCTAACCAACTGAGCTAATCGCCCGGGTCAACTCTCAATTTTGCCGCCCAGCCGACGGCAGTCAAGCGAACCGGCTCAGCCCCCTGAAAATGGTGTGGTAGGATAACCGCTTCGGCAATGCGGTGCGGGCCGCGTTGCTGTGGACCTTCTGGCTGGATGCGACCTTGGTGAACCACTTCCTTTCCGCTCTGCAACGCTTCGAACTGCGGTCGACCGGAAAGTGGTTTTTACTCTCGGCCATTATTGGGGTGGTCGCGGGTGCGGGGGCGATCGGCTTTCATGTCATCGGTCAGGCCGTCCAGTTCACCGCGCTACACAAGATTGCCGGCTTCCATGCCGGTGAGGCGGCGGCGGAGGGGGCCCTGTTTGAAGAACATGCTGCCACAGGCAGCAAAGGCGAAGCCGCCGGGGCTGAAACTACCGCAGCTTCAGCGGGTGAGGCTCCGCCCGAACACGACGGCTTTCAGCCATGGCTGCTCGTCGCCGTGATGGCTGCCGGCGGCCTCGCCTCCGGCCTGCTCGTCTACACCTTTGCTCCCGAAGCCGAAGGCCACGGTACCGATGCGGCCATCGATGCCTTTCACAACAAACGCGGCGAGATCCGCGGCCGCATTCCGATCATCAAGACGATCGCCTCGGCCATCACCCTGGGCACCGGCGGTTCGGCCGGTCGGGAGGGGCCAATTGCCCAGATCGGAGCGGGCTTTGGTTCGTTTCTTGGCGGCCTGCTGAAACTCCCGGCACGCGATCGCCGCATCATGCTCGCCGCCGGCATGGGGGCGGGTGTCGGCGCCATCTTCCGGGCACCACTGGCTGGGGCGGTCTTCGCTGGAGAAATTCTCTACCGCGATGCGGATATCGAAAGCGATGCCATTGTGCCGGCGGCGATCTCCTCAGCCGTGGCCTACTCTGTCTTCTGCCTCTGGCTGCCGCCGTCGCTGAGGTTTGTGCCGCTGTTTGGTCCCGATATCGGCTATGAGATCGACTCGCCGCTTGAGTTGTTGCCGTACGGGGCCATGGCAATCGTGTTGGCCCTCGCCGGCATGCTCTACATCCAGATCTTTTACGGGATCCATGCGGTCTTTAAAAAGCTGCCGATCCTCCCGCACCTGCGGCCAATGATCGGGGCTGCCCTCGCCGGCATGGTTGGGATTGGGCTCTGGACTGCGTTTGATCATGACCATGCCGCCCTGGCGGTTCTCGGCAGTGGGTATGGGCTGCTGCAGATGCTGTTCGGGCCGACGGCGACGGTTGGCCCGCTGCTGCTGCTCACGGTTGCGTTGGTGAAGATTCTCACGACTTCGCTGACGATTTCTTCCGGGGGCTCCGGCGGTGTCTTCGGCCCGTCGATGGTGATCGGCGGCTGCCTCGGCGGAGCCGTTGGGTTGGTCTTCCATGAGTGGTTCCCGGGGCTGGTCAAGCATCCACAGGCCTTTGCCATTGTCGGCATGGCCGGTTTCTTTTCCGGCTGTGCCCGGGCTCCGCTTTCCACCGTGCTGATGGTCAGTGAGATGACAGGTGGCTACAGCCTGTTGCTGCCGACCCTCTGGGTCTCAACGCTGACCTTCCTGTTGGGCCGCCGCTGGACGCTCTACATCAAACAGGTGCCAACACGGCTTGACTCCCCGGCCCACCGGGGTGATTTCTTCGTTGATGTGCTCGAGGGCATCAAGGTTGAAAATGTCTTCAAGCGATCTCCCGGCCTGAAGCTGATCCATGAGGGCACCACACTCGACGACATCGTCCACGCCCTGGCCGAGTCGATTCAGCGATACTTCCCTGTCGTTGATGCTCAGGGCAAGCTGGTCGGCATTTTCTCAGAAGAAGATGTCCGGGGCTATCTCTACGATGACACCATCTGGCAGATCGCCAATGCCCGTGATGTCATGAACGGCAAGGTTGTCACCGTGACGCCCAACGACGACCTCAATACGGCCCTGGGGAAATTCACTGCTACCAATGTCGATGAATTGCCGGTGGTTTCCGCCTCCGACCATCAGCACTTAATCGGCATCATCACCCGCAAGGATGTGATTGCCGCCTACAACCTGCGGCGGCTTGAACATGAAAAACTGCGGCGGGCGGCCGGGAACTACCGTCGGCAGGCCGATCAGGCCTGAGTCCGGCTTGTCTGACGGCAGAGGTCGCGATACTGTGCCCGAAGCGTTTGCCACAGACTGTTTGCTCTCCACGATCATCTTTCCGCTGCCCGTTCAGGATTCCCTCCCATGCCCGCCATCACGCTTCTTGACCCCCAGAATGCCACCCCGCCGCAGCCGCGATCTTTTTCAAGCGGCAGCCGGCTGGCTGATGTGGCCGAGGCAGTCAAGGCCGAGACAGCAGGCAAATGCCAGCCGATCGCTGCCATGGTGGCCGGGAAGCTTGTTGGACTCGACAGTCTGCTGCCTGAAGAGGGCGAGCCGACGGTCGAACTGCTCGAGGCGGGTGACCCACGGGCACTGCCGGTGATGCGACACTCGGCTGCTCACGTGATGGCCCGGGCAGTGATGCGGCTGTTCAAGGATGTCGAGCTGGCCTTCGGCCCAACTGTGGGCGATGGCTTTTACTATGACATGCGGGCCGAGCGGCCAATCACCGAAGAGGACCTGCCGAAGATTGAGGCAGAGATGCAGAAGATCATCGCCGCCGACGAAGCGTTTGAGCGGGTGGAGGTTGACCGGACCAAGGCGGTTGAGATTGTCAGCGATCTCAAGCAACCGCTGAAGGTTGAACACATTGAAACTGGCCTGGCCGAACATCCGACGCTGTCGTTCTATCGCCAGGGTGAGTTCGTCGATCTCTGCCGTGGGCCCCATGTGCCCAGCCCTGGCTGCATCGGCGCGGTCAAGCTGACCAGTCTGGCCGGTGCTTATTGGAAGGGCGATGCTAACAACGCTCAGCTGCAACGGCTCTACGGCACGGCCTGGTTTTCTCAGGAAGACCTTGATCGGCATCTGGAGGCACTCGAAGAAGCCCGCAAGCGTGACCACCGGGTGCTCGGCAAGCAGCTTGACCTGTTCACCATCAGCCCACTCGTCGGCTCGGGGCTGGTGCTCTGGATGCCCAAGGGGGCGACGGTGCGGGGCGTGCTGGAGGGCTTCGTCCGTGAGGAACTCACTGCCCGCGGCTACGAGCCGGTCTATACGCCGCATATCGGCAAGGTCGATCTCTATAAGATCTCAGGCCACTATCCCTACTATGCCGACAGCCAGTTCAAGCCAATCGAGATGCATGAGGATGAGCAATATCTCCTCAAGCCGATGAACTGCCCGCACCACACGATGATCTACAAGGCCCGGCCCCGGAGTTACCGTGATCTGCCACTGCGGCTGGCCGAGTTTGGCACGGTCTATCGCTACGAGCAGTCGGGAGAACTCGGCGGCATGACCCGGGTTCGCGGCTTTACTCAGGACGATGCCCACATCTTTTGCATGCCCGAACAGGTTGAGCAGGAGGTGGCCGGCTGCATCGACTTCACGCTGAAGGTGCTTGAAAGCCTCGCCTTCGATTCCTATCGAGTGCGGCTGGGCTTTCGTGACAAATCAAGCGACAAGTACGTCGGCCCGCCCGAGCGGTGGGACGAGGCCGAAGCTGCCATCGAAAAGGTGGCCCGCGAGATGAACCTGCCGGGCTGTGAACCGGAGCCGGGTGAGGCAGCGTTCTACGGCCCCAAGATCGACTTTGTGATCAACGACTCCCTTGGCCGCGAGTGGCAGCTGGGCACCGTCCAGCTTGACTACAACCTGCCGAGTGCCGAGCGGTTTGACCTGGAATACATTGGAGCTGACAACGCCCGACACAAGCCAGTAATGATCCACCGCGCACCGCTGGGCAGCATGGAGCGGTTCATTGGTGTGCTGATCGAACACTTTGCCGGAGCCTTCCCACTCTGGCTTGCCCCCGAGCAGGTGCGGGTGATTCCGGTCAGTGCCAAGAGTGAGGCGTATGCCCGAAAAGTCGAGGCGGCCTTCAAGGCAGCTGGCCTCCGAGTGGGAGTTGATCTGGATGCTGAGAAACTCGGTGCCAAAATTCGCAAAGCCCAGCTTGAGTTGGTGCCAATGATGGTTGTCTGTGGGCCTCGTGACGAGGCGGCTGGCACAGTCAGTCTGCGAGACCGGCTTGATGGTGACTTAGGCGCGATGAGTCTTGAGGAGGCGGTGGAACGGCTGCGAGATGAAAACGCCCGTCGAGCGGTGCGGCACAAGCCAAAGCCGTCGGGTCTGGGTGGCACCAAGCCGGCTGCGGCTGCCGAGGACTACTGAGCACACTGTCTGCGACAGGGCCTGCCGATACCATTGCAGGAGCTGCCATGCCTCGGTTCGTTCTGCTTGAGCACACTGGCCACCCGGACGACCCGGCAGGCCGGCACTATGACCTGCTGCTTGAAGCTGCCGAAGCCTGCCGCACCTGGCGACTGACCGAAATTCCTGCGGCTGGAGGCCCGCCGGTGGCAGCGATACCGCTACCTGATCACCGGCTGGTCTGGCTCGACCGGCTGGAAGGCGAAGTTTCGGGAGGCCGGGGCTTTGCCCGCAGGCTTGATGCCGGTGCTTACGAATGGCTGGCCGACGAATCGTTGGAAAGCCGGATTGAGGTTCGGCTTCAGGGTGAAACGCTCAACGGTCGGCTGACCATTCACGCTGCTTTGGCAACTCTTTGCGACTGAAGCTCAAACAGTCCGGTCGCTGCCGCCCCCGACGAGCGGTTTGATGATGTGTTTTCGCGTCTTCCAGCAAAAAGCCCCAATGCTTCGAAGCCCGAAGCGGAAGCTGAGGGAAACCGCGTTTTTGATCTCGGAACGGCATTCCCTCAGCTTGCGTCTCGGGTTTCCCAAAAGGCGGTTCTCCCCACCGCACCAGCAAAATGACGCAGTTAAGGGGTAGGCAGCACGTTTGCCACCACAGGAACCGTGCAGCTGTTCCGTGGTAAAGTGCTCATGCTGGACCCCTATCCCCTCTTTGAGCTCTGTGTATGAAGCCCCGTGAAGTCATCGCGATGTGTCGCGAAAAGGAAGTCAAGGCAGTCGACCTACGGTTTGTCGATTTCCTCGGTAGTTGGCAGCACATCACCATCCCGGTGGCCAAGCTCGAAGAAGAAGTCTTCGAGGATGGCGTCGGCTTCGATGGTTCCAGCATCCGCGGCTGGCAGACCGTCAATGAAAGCGACATGCTGCTGGTACCGGTGCCCGACACCGCCTTTGTCGATCCCTTCACCAGCGTGCCGACCCTGGCGGTGATCTGCATGGTGCAGGACCCGATCACCCGTGAGGATTACTCCCGCGACCCGCGGCATGTTGCCCGCAAGGCTGCGACCTACCTCGTTGGCACTGGCATTGCTGATACCTGCTGCATCGGCCCCGAGGCCGAATTCTTCATCTTCGATTCGGTGCGGTTCGACCAGAACGCTCATATGGGCTTCTATGCGATTGACTCAGTCGAGGCTGAGTGGAACCGCGGCCGGGAGGGAGACGGGCACCTCGGCTATCAGCTACGGCACCGTGGGGGCTATGCCCCGGTGCCGCCGTCCGACCAAATGATGGACCTCCGCACTGAGATGATGCTGACGATGCTGCAGTGTGGCATCGACATCGAGGCCCAGCACCACGAGGTTGCCTCGGCTGGCCAGTGTGAAATCGACATGCGATACCAAGAATTGGTTCGGATGGCCGACCAGCTCTGCCTCTATAAATACATCGTCAGGAACGTTGCCCGACGGCACGGTCGCACCGCCACCTTCATGCCCAAGCCGATCCATGGTGATGCGGGCTCCGGGATGCACGTGCATATGTCGCTCTGGAAGGAAGGCCAGCCGCTCTTCGGGGGCTCAGGCTATGCCGGACTTTCTGACATTGGGCTGCATGCCCTCGGTGGCATCCTGCGACATGCCCCGGCCTTGCTGGGCCTGACCAACCCGACCACCAACAGCTACAAGCGTCTGGTCCCGGGCTATGAAGCTCCGATCAACCTGGCCTATTCCCAGCGGAATCGTTCGGCGGCCTGCCGGATTCCAATGTATTCAACCAATCCCGCCACCAAGCGGATTGAGTTCCGCTGTCCCGACCCGACCTGCAACCCGTACTTTTCCTTTGCAGCCATCTTGATGGCCGCAATCGACGGCATTCAGAACCACATCGATCCAGGTGAGCCGCTCGACCGCGACATCTATGACATGCCGCCGGAAGAACTGGCCAATGTGCAGAAGACGGCGGTCACTCTGGCCGAGTCGATCGATGCCCTTGAGCGGGACCATGATTTTCTGTTGCGGGGTGACGTGTTTACTGAGGACGTGATTCAGACCTGGATCCGCCACAAGCGGGACAACGAGATCACCCCGCTGCGGTCACGGCCGCACCCGTGGGAGTTTTGCTGCTATTTTGACGCATGAGCGGCCATCCCTGGCCCGCTCATGCTTGGGCAGGCAGAGGCGAAGCC
>CAZKSP010000157.1:0-6723 GCA_964555385.1 uncultured Chitinophagaceae bacterium | reverse complement strand
GCCGTGGTGGCTGCTAACCATTCAGGGGAGATGCTGGTGCCCCGCTCATAGCCGATCGCGGCATCATCGGGTGGAAACGGCGTGGTCAGTACAAACGACTCGGGGCTCTCAGTGGGCAGCAGACACCGTTCCGGCACCGTTTCGACGACGCCATGCGGGGGCTTCCAGCAGAGTTCGATCGTGGCGGGAGACTCCGACTCTTGGTCTGGTTTGTCGACCCCCTGATTGGCCTTCGAGAACTCCAGCCGCAAGGGATAGGGTCGGCCACCGAGGAGGTCGACACTGGCCCGGAACTCGGTGTCGTCACCCGATTTCACATAGGCGTCGATAGTCGGTGACTCGGACGGTCCACAGTTCAAGTAGAGTTTTACCGAATGCTCGCTGCGAACAATAAACTCGTAGCGGCCAGTTTCAGGTGGGACAACCGACCCGGTCCAGCGGATTGAAAACCGCTTTGGTTCCATAGTGTTCGCATCGGGGCTTGCAATGCCGAAATCGAATTGGACCTCCGGATCAACCCGCTCGAGAGCGAGTTTTTTTCGGTCAAATCCGCGGCCGCTGAAATACTCAGCCTTGAGGCCTCGCCGATCATCGACCGGCGGAGTCTGGTTTCGAAAGCTGCCGACGAGATCGGCGAGTGTTTCCTGCATCTGTCGAACGGTCAGCCGTGAGAGGGCTTGCCGTACCGGCTTGTTCCGCTCGCGGGCAATCGTTGAATAGAAAGCCGAATGAATCGCCTCAGCCACCTGTCTGGCTCTGTCACCCGTTACCAATGTCGGGTCATCTTCCGGCATCGTCTGGTCGATGTAGGCCGCCAACTGATTGACCGACAGGCTGCCGGCCAGCGGTTCGGGATAGTCCTCCGTACCCCGGCCACCATCGCCATGGCAGTGACTACAATGCTCGCGATAGACAGCCATCCCTGGCGGCTCGGTCGCTGCCGTAGCGACGGTGACCAGACCCAGGGAAAGCACGCTGAAAACCAGCCGGACAATATTCATTTTCCTTCGTGCCTGCGCGGCGATGGAACCGAAAAAAGAACACATCTTTCGGCTCTCATTCAGCGAATCTTTTCATCCGGAAGTTCCGTCTTGATGCCCTCGTCAAGTGGCATCTTGTCGTTATCAGGCGTGAGGCCAAGGGCGGCCAGTTCGGTTATTAGTTGCTGCTCAAGGGCGGCCCGCTGTTTGGCAAAGTCGGACTGCTCGGCAAGGTTCGTCAACTCCAGCGGGTCATTTTCCAGATCATAGAGTTCCGGCGTGTGTCGGTCGGGCGAACCGTCACCGTGCGGGTAGCGGACGAATTTCCAGCGGTCGGTGCGGATGCCGCGAATGTTGGGCGTGTAGGGAAACTGCTTCTCGTAGTCATATTCATAGACCCAGGCCTTCCGCCAAGCGGCCGTGTCACCCGACGCCAGGCTTCGCCAGGAGCGGCCGTCAATATCTGTGAGTGGCTTAGCGTGACAGAGATCGAGAATGCTTGGGGCAACGTCCTCGGTCAGCACCTGGCCGGCCACCGTCGCTCCCGCCGGCAGGCCCGGGCCGCGGGCGATCAACGGCACGCGGATGCTCGGCTCGTGCATGGTTCGCTTGTCGACCATGCCGTGCTCGCCCTCCAGTAGCCCGTTGTCGCCCATGAAGACAATCACAGTGTTGTCGTACTGGCCGGTTTCTTTGAGGAACGCCACGAGTCGGCCAAGGCTGTCATCGACCGACAGAACCGTGCCCCAATAGGCCCGCACCATCCGTTCAAAGTCAGCCACTGCCTCCGGTCGCCGGTCAGGAAACTGCTTTCGCCAGTCAAACAACGGCCCGTAGATGCCGTGCCAGGTTGGCAGCCGCTGTTTGATCCAGTCGGGCTGTGTCTCAAGCTGAAAGGCACTGGCTGGATACCGAACCGTCACGGTGTCGAATGCATGCTCATACTTGGGCTCGGGAAAGTAGAAAGAATGCGGTGCCTTATGGCCGAGGCAGAGAGCCCAGGGCTTGTCCTGCTGCTGATCAAGCCAGTTAAGGCAGTAGTCGGTTACCACGGTGGTGTAGTAGCCTTCCGGGGTCTCGTGCCGCTGGCCGTTCACGTTCCATTCGGTGTCGAAGTACTTGCCCTGCCCCTTGTGTGAGACAAACCAGTCAAAGCCGGGTCGGGGGCTGTCGTTGCCCTCTCCCATGTGCCACTTGCCGATATAGGCGGTTTCGTAGCCTTCCTGCTGCAGGCGGCCGGGCCAGGTCGCCAGGTTGGCCGGTAGTTCGGTGAAGTTGTTGCGGACCCCGTGGGCATGTGCGTAGAGGCCGGTCAGGATGCTGGCCCGGCTGGGGGAGCAGAGCGATGTTGTGCAGAAACTGTTGGTGAAACGCACGCCGTCGGCGGCGACCGCGTCAATGTGCGGCGTTTTGACATGCTTCGACCCTAGGCAGCCAACCGCATCGGGGCGAAGGTCGTCGCAGAGAATGAATAGCACGTTGGGTCGGCTAGCGGTGTCAGCATCGGCTGATGGAGACATCATCAGCAGGGCGATCACGGTCGCGGTTGTGATTTTCAGTAGTCGTATAAAGCCGGCGCAAAGATTCTCTGGCAGGGAGCCGCGGTAAAAAAACTTCGAATGAAATCCCATCGCAAATAGATCCTGTCGTTTGAGTGGGCAGGGTGCTGAACCAATCCTTTCACAGTATCCTCTTATTTCATGAGATGTCACCAACCAGTTTTTCCAACGGTCAATACGAAGTGTTTTCTGGTATCTACCGGTCCGTGTTTTGGGCCGCTCTGCGTTGCTGCGATGCTCGTGGCGGGGCTACTTGGCGGACAGGTAACGTCCGTAGCTGGTCTTCCAGAACCACCCCTGATCGCAGGCTTTGAGCGGTTTGGTCGGCCGCTGCTGACCGGCACGCCCGTTGCCGACGTTGCCGCTGAGGCCGGTCTGCTGCTGCTGGGGGAACTGGGCTGCGTGAACTGTCATGCCCCAACCGAGTCGCTGTCCCGGCATCTCCATGCCAAGCCCGGGCCAGTTCTCGACAGGGCCGGGCAGCGGCTGCGGCCAGCGTGGATTGCTGCGTATCTTGAGAACCCCCATCAGGTTCAACCAGGTTCGACCATGCCCGACGTACTTGCTGGGCTTTCGAAGGCCGAGCGGCGGGAGCGAGTTGCTGCGATTGGCTACCTGTTGAGGGCCACCGGTAGATGGGTTGACGCTGCTCCTGACTGGTTTGGCACTGCCAAGGCAGATGCCGGGGCACAGGTGTTCGCTCAGAGTGGCTGTGCCACCTGTCATGTGGCGGATCGTACTGCTGATGCGGGCGGCTTGCCCGACCTGTTGCCGCTGAATGATTTGGCTGCCAAGTGGTCGCCCCGGGAGCTCGAAGCATTTTTGAAAGACCCCTTCGCGGTGCGGCCAGCTGGCCGCATGCCGGCGACGACCCTGGATGAGCGTGACCGCCGGCATGTTGTTGCCTATTTGCTTGAGCAGCCGAATGGTGCCGACAAGGGCAGCGAGTTGGCCGGTCTCTCAGAGGTTACAGAGGAAACCGCTGACCAACTCCTCGCTGCGGGCCGCACGCACTTCGCAGCCAGTGGCTGCGCAAACTGTCATCAGCTGAGCGTGGGCAAGGACAGTCAGCCGATTGCCAGCACGGTTGCTGCCGGGGCACTGGCAACGCTACCGGCGGCGGCGACCGGCTGTCTGGCTGAATCGCCGACTGCTGGGCTGCCCCGGTATGACCTCGATGCGACGCAGCGGCAGGCCATACTGGCTGCGATCAGATGGCTACAGTCGGCCGCGGGGTCCGAATCCCCTTCCCGTGAACGATCAATCGATCGGCTCCTGACCTCCCTCAACTGCTATGCCTGCCACAGCCGGTCTGAGCCGGGAAAGCCGGGCAAGGGTGGGGTGCTACCAGCAGTGGCACTGGTTGACGAGGATGACGAGCCAGTGCTGAAGGAGCCGGCCCGTGACAAGCTGTTCGCCGGGAAGCAGAAGGAACTCGGCGATGAGGGGCGGCTGCCGCCGACACTGACCGCAATCGGCGATAAGCTTCGCCCAAGCTTCATTAACGAGGTGCTGCTACAGGGTGGCCGCGATCGGGGCGAGACACTACGGACCCTGATGCCGAAGTGGCATCAGCCAACCGTTGCGGCGCTTGCCGAACTGCTGGCTGACGATCCGAAGACGGCAGCGGCAATCCCCCCGCTCTCTGGCCATCCTGAGGCCGAAGTGATTGAGCAGGGCCGAACCCTCGTTGGTGCTAAGGCCCTCGGCTGCATCAAATGTCATGCCTTCGGAGGCGAAAAGGGGCAGAGCCTGGGGCTGATTGACATGACCCGAATGCCACGCCGCCTGCGACACGAGTGGTTCTTGGCCTATGTTGAAGACCCGCAGCGGTTCCGGC
The DNA here is from genome assembly GCA_964555385.1 of uncultured Chitinophagaceae bacterium. GTDB lineage: Bacteria > Planctomycetota > Planctomycetia > Pirellulales > UBA1268 > UBA1268. The sequence continues at coordinate 2,344 of CAZKSP010000157.1, read as the reverse complement.
CCGGCACCCGGATGCCGGCGAGCTGGCCCAATGGCAAAAGCTTTTTCCCCGATATTCTCGAAGGTGCGGCAGCCGGCCAGATCGAGGCGGTCTGGCGATATGTCGCCGCCGACAAGCCGCGGCCACCGGTCGGGGCTGGGAAGAATCCGATCGAACTAGTGCCCGCCGATCGGCCGATCATCTACCGAAACTTCATTGAAGGGGCAGGCCCGCGGGCGATCGCTGTCGGCTTTCCCGAGGGTGTACACCTCGCCTGGGATGCCGATCAGCTGCGGCTGGCCCTGGTCTGGCAGGGTGGCTTTATTGATGCTGGCCGGCACTGGAGTGGCCGGGGGCAGGGCTTTCAGCCACCGCTCGGTAAGGGGTTGTTTACTCCAGATCAGGCAACACCGCTGGCAAGCTTCGGGAGTGATTCGGAAATGAAAACAGCGGCTTGGCCAGCTGGATCGAACCGCAATGCCGAGGGACCAGTCGCAGGGTTTCGCTTCAGGGGCTACAGCCTCGATGCTGCCGGCCGGCCCAGCTTTCGCTGGGAGTGGTTGGGGCGGAAGGTGGTGGAGAGCTATGAACCGATCGCGACTACTGACGACAGCGGCGCGTTGATGCCAGTCGGCCTGCGGCGGCGGTTGACCATCCAAGGGGAGCCGCTGCCAGTGGTTGCCCTCCGGCTGGCCTCGGGGAAGTCGGTTGAGGCCGAGGCCGACGGCTGGTACCGGGTCGATAGCTACTGGCGGGTCCGGGCTACGAGCCCGCAGCATCCGCAGACTGTCCTCTATGAAGCAGACGGTCGTATGGAACTGCGGCTGCCGTTGACATTCAGCAACAAGTGTATCGAGATCGAGGAGGAACTGAGATGGTGACCGCGCTTCGATTCACTCGGCTGATTGGTCTCTTACTGACTGTCTGCTGCGGACCTTCTCTTTGCGGTGAGGCTGCCGAGCAGGCTGACTTCTGGACGATCGAGCAGCTGCCGACACCCCCTGATGCGGAACTTGAGATTGGAGCCTTGGAGTGGATTCCGGGGGTGAACGGCCGATCTGATCGTCTCGCGGTGGCCAGCCGCCGGGGTGAGATCTGGATGGCGACTGGCACAGAGGGAGAAACCGCCGGCATTCGCTGGCAACGTTTTGCAGCTGGCCTACATGAGGTGCTCGGTCTGGCTTGGCGGCAGGCTGATGGGGTCGGTCCCGATGCCGGCTGGCTCTACGCAACCCAGCGGGGTGAAGTCTCGCGGCTGGCGGACGATGATGGTGACGGTCGTGCCGATCGCTTTGAGACGGTGAGTGATGGCTGGGGCATCAACGGCGACTATCACGAGTATGCCTTTGGTTCCAAGTTCGATGCCGCCGGTGACATTTGGGTGGTGCTCTGTCTGACCGGCTCATCCTCGAGCAAGAGCCTCTTTAGGGGGTGGTGCCTGCGGGTCAATGAGGACGGCACCACCGTCCCGACGTGCAGCGGCATTCGCTCCCCCGGTGGAGTTGGGTTCGGCTGTGATGGGGAGGTCTACTACACCGACAATCAGGGCCTTTGGAATGGCACCTGCAGCCTCAAGCACTTGGTTCCCGGCGACTTCATGGGGCACCCCGGCGGAAACCGCTGGTACGAGCAGGCCCCTGACATGGGCGAGCCCCCGGTTGAGCCAAAGAGCGGCTCGCGGATCGCCACTGAGATGCAACGAATCGAGCAGCTGCGACCGCCGGTGGTGCAGTTTCCGTATGAACTGATGGGCAAGAGTGCTGCCGGGGTTGTTTGTGATGCGACCGAGGGTGGCTTCGGTCCCTTTGCTGGTCAGCTCTTGGTGACTGACCAGAGTCATAGCATCGTGATGCGGTGCTGCATCGAAGAAGTTGAAGGCATTCGGCAGGGAGCCTGCTTTCGGATGCTGGAGGGGTTTCGGAGCGGCTCGCTGGCTGAGCAGTTTTCCCCCAAGGGCACGCTCTATGTTGGCGGGACTAACCGGGGTTGGGGCTCCCGTGGGCCGGGGAGCTTCGCCCTTGAGCGGGTTCGCTGGACGGGGACGACCCCCTTTGAAATTCGTGCCATGCGGATTCTGCCCACTGGCTTTGAAATCGAGTTCACCCAGCCAGTCGACCCGGTCACGGCAGCCGACCCGGCCAGCTATGACGTCCGTGGCTTTACCTACATCTATCAGTCGGGTTACGGCAGCCCGGTAGTTGATGAGGAGCCTTGCCCGGTCACAGCAGCCGAACCCTTGGCTGACGGCCGGCGGGTGCGGTTGACGGTCGGTAATCTCCGCGAGGGCTGCCTGCATGAGCTACGGGTAACTGGTCTGCGAAGCGCCGCCGGTGAACCTCTGCGCACAACCACAGGCTGGTATACC
>CAZKSP010000156.1:0-6732 GCA_964555385.1 uncultured Chitinophagaceae bacterium | reverse complement strand
AGCTAAAGCTGCTGGCAACATCAGATTCACCCTTGGTGATCTGCTGAAGCGTGGCAGTGGCGTCGCTGGCTGGCTGAGCAGTGGGACAAACCGTGAAGATCTGCACAACGCCATCATCGTCTCGAGCCAAAAAGGCGATCTGGTTGCCGTCAGGACTCGACCGCAGCCAATGCCGTGGACCAGAGATCCCAGGGAATTGCCGGCCGGCCGTGTTCGTCAGCCGGCGTTGGGCCACGCTGCCGGGAGGACTGGGGCGGGTTGTCGACGTGCCGGCGAGTGGGCTTGCACCTGGCTGCCGGAGGAGGTCCAGTTGCTCTGGAAGATCTATCAAAAAGACCTCGTTGATCGACTCCCCTGACGGGGCAACCACTTCGCCCTGAAAGGCCAAAGCATACCGCTGCCGGCTGCCGTCAATGCGGCAGTAGCCGGCGGTGCCCACCCAGGCCTCTTCGCAGGCTCGACTGATCTGGTCACTCCCTGGCGTCGGCTGATCATGCAACTGCGTAAGCAGCACCGAAAAGCCACTGCCATCGTGGTTTCGAGGGTGGCGGCGGGAGACCGTGACCGGATCATTGCAGATCGTGACGCCGACGCCACGACGGTTCTGCTCGGCAGATGTCGCCCCATCAGCCCCAGCATGGTTTGTGGACGCTGCCAGCACCGCGTCTTCATAGGTAAAGCTGATCAGCTTTGCGTCGGGGCTGAACTGGTGGACGTGGGTACCTCCTCGAAGTGCCCCGGCCGTAAACGGCGGCACAAGGTCGCGGGCATCGAGGGTTTCAGCCACGCCAGGCCGGTCGGAATGCACGACCACGCCACGACGGTGCCAGGCGGCATATCGCCAATCGTCCGTAGGGCTTTCTGGCCCGTGAATGAATACAACCCGATCATCAACCGGGCTTGCCGTCACCACCCCGCAACTCGCCGCTGCAGTCGATTCGTAGAGCACCTCCACCCGGCCCGTTGCCACTTCGACCCGCTCGATTCGGCTGCCATCGAAGACCGAACCATCAATACTTTCACGGGTGTCATAGACAATCCACCGTGAGTCCGCAGACCAGACAGCAGCATTGGTCAGCATATGGCCGTGCGGGGCAAAGGTAAGTTGCCGTTCAGGCATGGTGGACTCCGCAACTGCGGCTGGTTGCCGTAATGCGAACAGAATGATGCCAGCAGTGGCAGCCCCGTTGCCACCTTGAAGTACTCACTGGCCGCCGCTTCACGGCAGTACTGGTTTCCAGCCGGGCCGAACAATCGGGCCAAGCTCCTCTAGAAGCCGTTCGTGCCGGCTCACAATTTCAGTCTGGCCGGCCACGGCGGCCACGTTGATCGTTTCGTCCGGATCGACACCGTGATCGTAGAGTTCCCGAGCTATCGTCTCACCCGTCTGCCAGTCACGCCACTCGGTGTAACGGTGAGTCGCCGACCGTACCGAATAGCCCATGACGTCCGGCGCCCCCTCGTAATAGGCAGGCCGGGGATGCTGGGTGAGGGCGGCAGGCTTCACTGCCGTGGTCGGTTTCTCAAGAAGCGGCACCAGGCTCACCCCGTCAAGCCGCTCTGGCAGTTCGAGGTCGGCAAGTTCGATCAGCGTCGGAAAGATATCGAGCAATTCAACGGGGCTGGCCACCCGGGCACCGGCCTGCTGCCTGCCAGGCACAGCAATGATGAGTGGCACCCGGGCATCAAGCTCAAAGTTGGACGTTTTTGCCCAAAGCGTCTGTTCACCGAGGTGATAGCCGTGGTCGCTCCAGAAGACCACGATCGTTTCTTGAGCCAGTCCAAGTCGATCGACGGCATCGAGCAGCCGGCCAACCTGGGCGTCGAGGTAGCTGATCGCCGCCAGATAGCCATGCCGCATCTGCGTGACATCGACAGAAGCCAGTGGCTTGCCTCCCCGACCAACCAGTTCTCGACTGTTGTGCCAGGCGACGCGGGGAGCATCGCGGGGCCATTCGGCCGGCCTCGGCGGTGGCAGACTGTCGGCGTTATACAGATCCCAGTATCGCTTGGGAGCGTTGAATGGCGAGTGCGGCTTCCAGAAGCCAACGGCTAAAAAGAATGGCTGATCAGACCGGGCATAATCTTCAAGCGCCGCCACCGCCTTGGTTGCGATTCTCCCGTCAAAGTAGGCCTCATCTGGCACATCAAGCAGGCGGCAATTGCGGCCCTTGGCGAGGTTGGGAGGCACCGGCCCCTCGACCTGCGGCAGGTCACTGCCGTGGGTGGCGTAATGCATCTCTGCTGGCACGCTCCACGATTGAGGGTCACCCTGAATCTCCTGCCGCCAGTTGTGAAAGATTTTGCCAATATTGCGAGTAAACCAGCCTGCCTGCTTAAACCGCTGGGGCAGTGTCACGATATCAGGGTGGGCCGCACGGAAGTGGGTCGGTAGATCCCAAATCCTCAGCCGATCAAGGCGGAAGCCTGTCAGCAGGCTTGCCCGCGACGGATTGCAGACAGCCTGCTGGCAGTAGGCGGCGTCAAAGGTCACGCCCCGGGCGGCCAGCCGATCAATGTTTGGCGTCTGAACATGCGAGTGGCCATAACACCCGAGGTCACAGCGCAGGTCGTCGGCCGCAATGAACAGCACATTTGGTCGAGCTGCAAACCCATTGCCAGCCACCACCAAGCAGGACACGACCAGCAAGATTGCGCAGGTGATTCGGAACATGCAACAGTCTCTCTACCAACCGAGGCTTGCCGGATCGACCACCGAGTCGGCCATGGTTCGCCCACGGAAATCGGTCACTCTGTGAAAGGTCAGAAAATTCGCATCGTGGTTGTTGCGAGCCCCGCTGACGGCGTCATCCGGCGTCGTCCAAGTTGTACCGGCGTCTCGGCTCCGGCGAATCGCGATCAAGCCGTGGTGGCGGGCGGTGCCCATGAGATAGAGATCGCCTGGACCCACAGGCTTGACCAGAACGCCCCATCGGTCTGAGAAATCTCTCGCCATGTCGCCCCCCGGTCGCTACTGCTGAAAACAGCCGTCAGAGTAGACCAACGCTCGTTGCTTTTTGGGGCCGAAGAAATCGTGACTGGCAACAGAGGTGCCGTCGGGCAGGATCGCGATACTAGGGCTACCAACGTAGGTCCCGGTCACCGCGGGCACATGGTCGATCACGCCACCCGGAACAGTCTCTGAACTAGCGTCGACTGCAGTCGATGCATCAGGCAACCGCTGCGGGTCGATCACGACATGAGCGATCTTCTTTCGTTTCCAGGTGTAGCTCACATGCACCAGTCCATCGGCTGACTGAATGACGGCCGGATAGGAGTATTCCCCTGGGGCATCCTCGAGCGTCAGGATATTTCGCCAGGCCGAGCCATCCTCACTCACCGCAACATTGAGCGGGCTGCGGCCCTTTTCAGTGTGGTTGTAGACCAGCAGGTGGCGACCGTCGGCGAGGGTCACCGCATCAGTGCCAGAGTTGGGGTTGGGGAGTTCAGTCAGGCTCATCGCCCCCCAGGTAACCCCGTTGTCAGGGCTTTCAATGCGAAAGATTTTGCGGCTGTCGCGGGTGCGACCGACGGCCAGCAGCCGACTCCCACCGAGCTTCAGGATGCTTGGCTGGATCGCCCCGATTGCCTCACCGTCATTGACCGGCCCGATCACCTGCCAGGTTTTGCCCCCGTCGGTTGATCGCTCAAAGTGTGCCCGCCAGCCCTTGTCCTCAGTGCTCGAGCCGGCCAGCAGCGTGCCGTCGGCCAGTTGCACAGGCTTGTTCTTTACTGGCCCGACTGGCACACCGGAAAGCGTTGCATCGACTGCTCCTGCTGCCCGCAACGGCTCGGGGTCGCTCCATGTTCGACCGGCATCGGCGGAGTACCGCACCAGCCCCTTCCAGGTTCGGGGGTTACCACTCGCCTTGTAATAGAGAGCGAGTCTGCCATCCTCCAGCCGAGAGAGCACCGGGTTCCAGCAGGGTTGCTGGCTACCGTCAAGCTCTTTCCAGACGGCGACTTCAATCGGTTGCGTCCAGCCATCGGCTACCTGACGCGACACCCAAATGCCGACGTCGTTGGCGCCTTCCCGCTGCCCACCGAACCAGGCCGCTACCAAGCGGCCCGGCGCGGCCTCAACTATGGTGCTAGCGTGACAAGAGGGCGTCGGTAACTCACCGGCTATGAATTCTCGGGCAAGCACACTCGCGGCTGCAGTCGAACCCGCTGTAGTGGCCAACACCAAAGCCATCAGTCCCAGAAGAATTGGGGCGGACCAGGAGGTGCGAAAAAAACTTGCCTGGGGAGTCCCTTCCAGCAAACGACTGCAAAGCGACCCACAGGGCCGGGAACCATCAATCAGACTCCCAACTGGCCGGGACAGCATCCCCCCACACGACAAGACAGCTTTGATCTTCATTAACAAGCACTCCTCTCAACGACTCTCTCGGACAAACGAGCGATCGACCCGGTGAAGTTTCTCCGAATACAGTCTGCCTGACCAATCGCCTGCAGACCATGCACTACCCGGTCGGGGTTGCAATTGCTCGGTCCTCTCTGATGCCTCCACAGGCAGAAATCGCTCACTTGGCAGCCCCCGGCTCTAGGTCATTTGCGGCCTTGAGATTGCTAATTGCGCCGAGCAGCACCAGATTGGAAAGCTCCCGCCATTCGTTCGCGGAAAGCGTTGCTTTGACGGCCGTCAACTCTACCCGCCGGCTGGCTGGTTCAGTGGACAGAATCGTCTCAGCAAGTGGCTGCAGCATTTGCCGAACGGCAGGGGCTGCGTTTCGATTTCGAAGGAACTCCTGGCCCGTTTGCCCCCAGATGCGAACCGTACCGTCATCTGATGCAGTGGCGACCTTCCGAGCATCCGGTGTCATCGTTGCGGCGGTGACGCCACCCTGATGCCGCCGAAACTCAGCGACTGCATCACCAGTGCCGACATCCCAGAGGCGTGCAGATCCGTCCTCTGACGCAGAAAGGAGACGGGCCCCATCCGCTGTGAATGCCAGCGATGTTATCTGGGCCGTATGACCGAAGAGGCTGCAGATTTGGTCCCCTGACTGCGGATCCAGAATGATGATTCGGCCCGTTGTCGTCGAATATGCCAGTCGGTCGCCGCGAACATTGAAGGCAAGTGCAAGAACTGGCACCGTGTTACCGACCTCGCGCACCAACTCTCCTGTTGGAAGACTTCGAATCTGCAAGGTTTTCCTTGGCTTTGTTACCGATGAATGCCCCCCGAGAGCGAGGAATTTGCCATCCGGACGAAAGGTAACGGAGAGCACTCGCTGAAGACCGGTATCGATTTGGGTGAGCAGTTGCCCGGTGTCCGGCTCCCAGACCCTGACGGAGGCATCAAACGAGGCTGACGCCAGCAATCTCCCATCCGCACTAAAAGAGATTGCTGACACCTCGTTATCGTGACCGTAACAGTCCGCCTTCACAACGCCTGCAACAAGATCCCAAACCCTTAAGGAACAATCGATGCCAGCAGCCGCCAGTTGGGATCCGTCACGTGAAACCGTCACCTTGGTGAATCTCAGACGATGCGGCAGACCACCAAGGTAGGAGCCTGCTTCACTATCCCAGATTGCCAAACCGTTTCGTCGGCATGCGGTCGCCAGCCAAGCTGTTCCAGGAATAAAACAACAATCACTGAACGGAGATCGCGGTCGATAGGCCAATCGCCCCAACTCGCCTGCATGAGTGAACTTCCATCGCCTGACTTCAGGCGCGTAACCAGCCGTAAGAACTTCGTCGTTTGCAAGGAAACTGACTTCTGTCACCCCGCTGTGACTTCCTTCCATCATGCCAATCTGGTCGCCCGACTTACCATCCCAGAGCCCGAGACTTCCGTCATGGCTTCCCGCTGCGATCACGCTCCCATCGGGGCTCACAGCTATTCTGTTGACGTGCCCCTGGGGATCGCCAAGCGGCTTGAGAATTGACCCACTATCGGCATCCCACAATCTGAGATGCCCGCCTCGTGACAACGTCACAAGACGTTTGTCGGCAGCGACGAACGCAACCTGACTGACTGAACTTCCGGAATCCATCTCAGAAATTTTGTCAGCCTTGAAGTCCCAGAGCCTCGCCTTCCAGTCAAAAGATCCGACCAACAGCCGCTGGCCGTCAGACCGAAACACTATGTCTCCGATTTTTGCACCAGTCGCCAGTTCAGCAACTTGCCGACTCGTATCGGCGATCCAGATGCGGGCTGTCTTGTCCCATGATCCACTTCCCAACAGCGTACTGTCAGGACTGAACCGGAGGCAGGAAACCCTGTCTCGATGACCAGACAGCTGGACTTGCTGTGTTTTGCTGACGGCATCCCATAGACAGATTTGTCCGTCTTCGGTTCCGACCGACAACCACTTTCCATCGGGACTAAATGCAACACAGGAAACGCGGCTTTTCTCAGACGAAGTGAGCTGTATTGATTTGTTTGTTTCCCAATCAATCAAGACCAGTTCCCCGACGGCCGTCACGCCTGCCACCTCCGTGGCTACGGGATGAATCGCAAGCTGCACCACTGCCGCAGCAGTTCTAAATGTTGCGACGGGGCGTTGGATTTTGACATTCCAAACCCTGATGGTGTTGTCCTGCGATGACGTCACAAACATCCCGTTCGCTGCTGAAACAGCCAATGCGCGGATCGATGCAGTGTGACCAGAGAAAACGCCCACCGAGTCATTAAAACTCGCGCCGATGAGGGGAATCTCCGGCGGGAAGGACGTCTCCTCGCCGCCCGTCTCACGAAATATCCCTTTCGCAGCATTCCAG
>CAZKSP010000155.1:0-6771 GCA_964555385.1 uncultured Chitinophagaceae bacterium | reverse complement strand
TGCAACAAATTTCACGTAATGGCCTTTTGCCCCCGCTTTATTTCTCTGAGCACCATATGTCCCATGCAGCCTCGGCGTTTTTTCCATCTCCATTTGAAGAAGCTGCAGTACTATGTATTGATGGCGTTGGTGAATGGGCCGAGCGGATGCTTGCAGGAGAGACCTGCGGGCGAGCGGTGGTGATTCCCGCCCCGTAGGTGAATGGTGGCTGATGCATACGATTAACCTCACCACCGTCTGGGACCGCATCGAGCTGCCGGGCGGTGAGACTGTCTGGGGGCGACAGTTCGGACGGCCGACTGGTATCGAGCCACCGCTTCAGGTGTGGCTGGTCGCTCAGCCGGACGTGCTCAGCCGCTGCTGGCTCAACGGCAACAGGCTGACTGATGCCGCCGAGCAGGGATGCGGTCTGCGGATTACTGATCGTCTGAAGGTCCGCAACCTCCTGCTGCTACCGCCGCTGACGATGGCTGCGGCATCAATTTCAGCAATCACGGCAGGCTTCATGGACGGCCTGTTCGTCCGTAGCCGATCGCCCTTGCCGACGGACCTGGGGAGGGTCATGCTTACAATCACGGCGGACGAACTTGATTTTCGACTGTCGTGAGTCGATAGAACATCGTTACAGCGAACGCATCGGCCGGCTGCCGATGACACAGATCATTGCTTCTTGGAAAGGGCAACGCAGATGTCGGTCATTCGGGTAGGTTCGACAGAAAAGTACGCCGCTGGCTGGGATTCCATCTTCGGGGGGCGCAAGGCAGCCAAGAAGGCGAAGAAGGTCAGTTCCAAAAAGACTGCCAAGACCTCGGCCAAGCAGTCGAAGAAGCCAGCCGCCAAAAAGTCGGCAGCGAAAAAGTCGGCAGTGAAAAAGTCGGGCAGCCGCAGCCGCTGATCGATCGGGCGGCGTGGCCTGTTGTCAGTCCGTGGCGGCTCCCGTCTGGTTTGCCGGCGCAGGTGGTCGGTCTCTGCCCAGTGGTTGCCCTTTCGGTCAGCCTTGACACGCGAGCTCGGCAGCACGGGCGGTGGCGGCGGCGACGGCATCGCTGAGTGCGGCCCGGACCCCTGCCTGCTCAAGTACTGCAAGTCCGGCGATGGTCGTGCCACCGGGACTGCTGACGCGGTCGCGGATGACCGCAGGATGTTCTCCGGTCGCAGCCAGCAGGGTTGCGGTGCCACCAAAGGTCTCGACAGCCAGTGCCTGGGCCAGTGGCCGTGGCAGGCCGGCGCGGACACCGCCATCGGCAAGGGCTTCGACCAGCAACGCGACGTAGCCCGGCCCCGATCCGGAGACAGCTGTCACGGCGTTCAGCAGCGATTCGGCTACTTCGTGGACGCTGCCGACCGAGGCGAGAAGTGCGAGCACCCTGTCGCGGTCAACGCGATCGACTGCCTCCGCAGACGCGACAGCAGATACGCCCTGGCCGACGAGGCAGGGAGTGTTGGGCATCACGCGGATGACACGGCCGGTACCGGTGGCCTCCGCAATCGTCGCGATCGGCAGGCCAGCCACGATCGAAACTATGACGCTCTGATCGGTGATTGATGGCTGGAGGCTGGCGCAGGCTGCAGCCGCCTGCTGTGGCTTGATCGCCAGAATGACCAGTCGCGCAAGGCTCGCCGCCTCGGCCGCGGTGGTCGCGACTCGGATGCCGGGAAGAGATTCGGCGATGAGACTTCGGGCTGCTTCAATCGGGTCATGGACCACCAGGTCGGCCGCCGTGATGCCGCCGTCTCGGCAGAAGCCAGCCGCCAGGGCTCGTCCCATCTGGCCGGCTCCGATCAACGCGATGGACTGGTCGAATGTTGGAACTGCTGCAGTCATTGCCCCTCCTCTGATCGTGGTTGCTGGCTCTCCACTGCTGCCAACGCTGCGTCGATCGCCTCCAGCTTGAGCCGGCTGACATAGAGTTGGCTGGATGGCCTGCGGCCCGCTTCCTCGTCGCGGCTGGCCGTCCACATCAGCAGGCTCCCGTCGGGAGAGAAAACAGGCAGGACATCAGCCCCGGGGTGGTCGGTCAGCCGGAGTGGCTCGCTGGTGTGAAAGCCATTCTCGTCAGTCTCGTAGCGGATCAGCCAAAGGTCATAGTTGGGCCGTTTGGTCGGATCGGAATGATCGGCGCCCGTCCAGATCAGCCAAGGCCTGGTCGGATGCCAGTAGGGAGCCCAGTGGACGCCAGCGCCAGCCGTGATCGGCGTGTCACCGCTGCCGTCGGCTCGCATGACGTGAATCTGCAGCTGGTGCTCGGCAAGGCGGTCGGTTCGGTAGGCAATCCAGTCGCCATTTGGCGAGAAAAACGGTCCACCGTCGTATCCCGGCTGATCGGTCAGCTGCCGGACATTTCTGCCGTCAGCCTCGGCGACGTAAATATCAGGGTCGCCATCCCTGTCGCTCACGAACAGCAGCTGCTTGCCATCCGGTGAGAACGAACACTCAGCGTCATAGCCGGGCGTCTTGGTCAGCTGTGAGAGGGGGACTGGGCGTTCGAGGTCTGCCACGAACAGGTCCATGTGAGGGTCGAAGTCCCACTGATACCGCCGCCTTCGGCCGGTCCGGGCATCTTCCTCAGCCTGTTTGATTGCAGTGCGCTCGGTCTCACTGAGTTGCGGGTCGAGATGGCTCGAGGCGAACAGCAGCCGCTGGCCATCGGGGGCAAACCAGGCGCAGGTGGTTCGGCCCCGTCCTGTGCTCACCCTCGTCGGCTCCACGATCCGCGGCGCGGCAGCGTCGAAGGGCTGGATGTAGATCTGATAGAAGGGATAGTCAGTTGGTACTCCCTGATAGCAGATGCGGGTCATGTCGGGCGAAAAGTAGCCCTCGCCGGCCTTTGTCAGTCCGTCTGTGACCCGCACCGGGGGTGAGAAAAAACGCTGTTCCCCTTCTGACCCCGGGGCGGCTGGCGGGCTGATCGCGACAACCAGCAGGCAGGCGATAAGGCCGCCGCTGGAACGACTCGCGGGATGATAAATACTCAAGGTGACGTTTCTCTCACTGCTCAGGTTGAAGGATTCCTCGAATCGTCCCAGTATAGGTGCCGCGTTGGTAGCACCACAGTCGTGGTTACGGAGGTCCTTTGAGGTAGCACGAATGAAGATCTACACCAAGACGGGCGATGCGGGCCAGACAGGGCTGTTCGGAGGGCCGCGGGTTACCAAGGACCATGCCCGGATCGAAGCCTTCGGCACAGTCGATGAGCTCAACAGCCTGCTGGGCATGGCCCGGACCGATCCCGCAGCTGTCGTGTTCGACGGGCTGCTGCGACAGATTCAGTCCGATCTCTTCGACCTCGGTGCACAACTGGCGACACCGGGTGACCATGATGAGCGGATCACCCTTGGCCAGGTGGAGACGCTCGAGACGGCGATCGACGAATATGACGCAGCCCTGGAACCACTGGCTAATTTCATTCTGCCGACGGGTGCTCCGCTGGCGGCGTTGTTGCACATGGCCCGGACTGTCTGCCGCCGTGCCGAACGTCGGGTGGTGACCCTTTCGAGCCGGCTCGAGACCACCTCGCCTGCCAATGCGATCGAATATCTCAACCGGCTTGGTGATCTGCTCTTCGTGTTGGCCCGCACTGTCAACAAGCAGGCGGGGGTCGCCGATGATCCCTGGCATCCGTCATGAACACCAGCCTCGATCAGGTTGTTGTCCGGCCAGCGGTCGCTGCTGCATCGGACCGGCTCAAGGCCGCCAAAGCAGCGGTAAAGTGCCGGCATGCCGACGGCGCGGACGGTCTGGAACTCTGCCAGATCAGGGCCGAGGCGGTCGATGCCGCCATTGACGGCATCTGGCAGGCGATTCTGGCTGAATTGACGCCTGAGGATCGGCAGCAGATTGAGGAGCGGGTGACTCTGGTGGCCCATGGCGGCTCGGCCCGCGGTGAGATGACGCCTGGATCGGATGTCGATTTGATGCTGCTGCATGACCTTGCCGCGCTGCCTCCGCCAGCGGGCCGGCCAGGCGAACCGGCTGCTGGGCCGTCGAGTGGGCAACTGCTCGGCAATCTCGCCCGAAGGCTGCTGCAGGACCTCTTTGATGCGGGCCTGGAGGTTGGGCAGAGCGTTCGCACGGTTGCCGAGGCGGTTCAACTGGCTGCAGGTGATGCCAGTATCTTCAGCACGCTCTTTGAAATGCGGGTGTTGGCCGGTCAGGAGGAGCGTTGCCGACGGTTGGCGGTGAAGCTGCGGACATTGGCCCACCGGTCGCGTCGGCGGCTGGCCAGGATGCTAGTGGCAGCGCGGCAGACGGAGGCTGGGAAGTACGGTGAGACCGTCTATCTGCTGCAGCCCAACGTGAAGCGTTCAACTGGCGGGCAGCGAGACATTCAGTTTGCTCGCTGGCTTGCCTACCTTGAGTCAGATCGACTGATTTCACTCGGCCCGCTGCCGCTGCCGGCGGGCGCTACGATTGTGGCAATCGATCCGGAACCGGTGAAACCAGAGGGCATTCCTGGCCTATCGTTGGCAGATATCGAACGTCTCACGGCGGCGCAGAAATTTCTTCGCGACCTCCGGGTGGAGCTCCATTTGTCACATGGTAAGGGGGTCGATGAGCTGACCCGTGATGAGCAGGTGCGAATTGCCGAGAAACGCGGCTATGTTGCTGCCGGTGGCATGCTGGCAGTCGAGCAATTCATGCAGGACTATTTCGGGCATACCCGCGAGGTGGCCCAGATTACCCGGGGGCTTGTCCAGCAGGCTGAAGGGGGCCGCCGGCTGCGCAGCTGGACCACTGGCCTGCTGGGCAATCGGGTCGACGGCCAGTACGTTGTCGGCCCGCTGGCGGTGGCAGTGTTGCCCGAGGCAATCGCCACCGTTGCCGCCGATGCTGAGCGGCTTGTCCGTCTGGTAGAGCTCTCGATGCTCTACGAGGTGCCGATCGAGCCCTCCAACTGGACCCTGTTGCGGCAGCTGATCGGACGCGAGCCGCCGCCGGTGACAGCATCAGCTCGGCAGCGGCTCTGGGGAATGTTCTCGTCGGTCGGCCCACTTGGGCCGGCGCTCCGCCGACTGCACGAACTGCGGTTGCTGGAACGGCTGCTGCCGGCATTTGCCCACGCCCGATGTCTGCTGCAGTTCAACAACTTTCACAAATACACGGTTGATGAACACTGCCTGCTGTCGGTCGCGAAGGCGACCGATCTGGATGCCGACAGCGGCTGGCTGGGAGATGTTTGGCGGCAGATTCGTCGTCGTCGTCGGCTGGTGCTCCTGGCCCTGCTGATCCACGACCTGGGCAAGGGCTATGAGGGGGATCACAGCGAGATCGGCGCCGGCATCGCCAGGGAAGTAGCAGCCAGTTTCGGGCTACCTGAGGATGAGATTGAGATTGTCGAGTTTCTTGTCCTGCGGCATCTGCTGATGGCAGAACTGGCGTTTCGCCGGAACGTTGACGATGACTCGCTGGTGCTTCAGTTTGCGCGTGAGGTCGGCTCGCCTGAAGTGCTCCGGATGCTGACCGTGCTGACGATGGCCGATATCGCTGCGGTGGGCCCCGGTGTCTGGAATCGTTGGAAGGCCGACCTGCTGAGCGAACTCTATCAGCGGACACTGAGGTTTCTCGATCCCGATGCGAACGCCACTGGTGCCGACCAGCGACGGGCTGAACTCAATGAGTTGCTCGCCGGGCGTGACGAGCAGGATCCGGTCATCCGACTTGCGGCGGGTCTGCCAGGTGCTTACCTACGGTCGCAGCAGCCACGGCAGGTGGTGGAAGAACTCACCAGGCTCGCCAAGCTGTCTGCCGGCAATCAGTTTGTGACGGCCTGCTGGCAGGCCGAAACTGGCACCGTGTCGGTGACCGTAGGCCTGCGAGCCCCCACAGTAACCGGGGTCTTTCACCGCATCACCGCCGGTCTGGCCAGTCAGCGGCTGGAGGTGCTGTCGGCTGACATCTCGACACTCGACGATGAGTTCTTGATCGATCACTTCCGGGTAGTCGACCGGGACTACGCCGGCCAGACACCAGCCGATCGGTTGGCTGAAATTGCCGCCGCCGTCAAATCGAGTCTGGCCACAGTCCCACCGACGATCGGCCGCCGCTGGAATCCTTTTGCACCGCAATTGCAGGCGGCGACGGTTTTGCCACCGCGAGTCCAGATCGACAACGACTCCTCGGCTGACGCCACCATCATCGAGGTCTTCGCTGAGGATTCGGACGGGCTCCTGCTAGCTGTGGCCCGAACGCTTTACGAGCATCGGCTTTCTGTGCGTTCGGCGAAGATCAGCACCTATCTCGACCAGATCGTCGACGCATTCCACGTCACCGATTTTGGTGGCGGCAAGGTCGAAGATGCTGAGCGGCTGGCAGCTGTCCGCCGCAGTCTTCAAGCAGCCGTCGCCCCGCTGCTTGGCCCCGGTCGGGGGTCCGTCAGCTGATTGGCTGGACTAGGCTCTGTCTGAAAACTCAGTACCTGGCTTCGAGCGGCTCATTTGCCCTCTGGCTACGTCCGGCTCCATCGCCAGATCTGCAGATCTGGCTGCTTCGCCGTCCTTGCCAGATACCAAAGCAGCTCGCTCTCGGGCCAGCGGTAGCCTTTTCAGACAAAGCCTAGTGCGAAACGGCGGACAACACTTCCGTATTGATCGTCCGTTGGGCAGCACTTGAGAAACGGTTTAACCTTCCCGGGTCGCCGACGTGGCGGTGAACCGGGCTAGGAGCCGCCGCCCCCAGGCGGGAAACCACTCGATCAGCCCGGCCAGTAGCGAGGCCTTCCAGGGCCGCGTCAACTCCAGCCGCCCCAGACGGCATGCCTCCAGCACCTCCGC
>CAZKSP010000154.1:0-6773 GCA_964555385.1 uncultured Chitinophagaceae bacterium | reverse complement strand
CATCAACCGCCTCAGCCTCCATCACCTGTTTGATAAGACGCAGCTGATCATCACCTCGATTCCCTATGGGGTGAATAAGTCTACCCTCGTAGAGCAGATGGGAGACCACATCGCGCAGAACAAGGTGCCGCAGCTGGTCGACGTACGCGATGAGAGCGCAGAGGATGTGCGCATCGTCCTCGAACTAAAGCGTGGTGCTGAGCCGGATGCCGCCATGGCCTATCTACTCAAGCATACCGACTTGCAGACACGGTTTCATGTGAACATGACGTGTCTGGTGCCGACGGAGCGTGAGGATATCACTGCACCACAAAAGTGTGGGTTGCTCGATGTGCTCCGCTACTTCATCGACTTCCGTCTTGAGGTTGTGACGCCTCCCGAAAACAACTCCCGAGCGATAACCATCTCCCGGGAGCCGCTGTCGGTGGCCAGCATCCAGGGTGACAGGCGGCTGGCTGACGGCCATTGGAACTGGTGGCTGGAGGGGGAACCGGGGATCGCCATGATTAGAGTCAAGCGATTCGGTGAAGGGACCAGTTCGGAAATTGCCGAAGTACTGACGACACTGAACTCGGAGACCCCACCGTCCGGTTTGGTGCTTGATCTCAGAGGGAATCCCGGCGGCTTGTTCGAGGCCGCCGTGGGTGTCTGTGATCTCTTTCTGCCGGAAGGCACGATCGTCACCACCAACGATCGTCGCCAAACGTCGGCCCGCCAGACCAGGCAGGCCACCCCGGGAGATTTACTCAATGGAGCTGAAATTGTCGTGCTCATTGATGATCTCACAGCCAGTGCCGCCGAAATCGTTGCGGCCTGTCTGCAGAACCATGGCCGGGCGACCATCGTCGGCAGTCGCTCCTACGGCAAGGGCTCTATTCAGGTTTTGGTGCCTTTGCCCGATAAAGCAACGGCGATTGAGCTTACGACGAGCGAGTACCGGAGACCGTCGGGAGCTACTATCGATCGGCCAGCTGCCACCGCTACCGATCATCCCTGGGGTGTCATCCCCGACGCCGGTTACGCGTTGACCCCAACCCGTGAACAACTCGACCGCTGGCGGGCGTGGCGGCACGATCGTGACCGACCAGCTGCTGCCAGGAGTGTGTTCTATCAATCGGTCACGAATGCCGATCCGGCAGTAGCCCTGCCACGGCATGCCGATCCGGTGCTGGCCCGCAGCCTGCGGGCCTTCTCGGCAGTTGCGTTAACAAGAAAACGCTGAGTTCGTATTCAGCGGTGTCGATCAATCGTTGGCTGCCAGGGCAGCCCGGGCTTCGGCGGCAAGGAAAAAGCTCCCTGCGACGCAGACCAGCCCCCGCCCGGCGGCCAGTTTCCTCGCCAGTTCGACCGCCTCAGCTGGCGATGACGCAGCCAGCGGATCCTCCCAGCCTGCCTGCACCGCAGCTTCCCTGAGATTTGTGAGCGTAGCCGCCCGAGGATTTGTGGCGTAGCGGGTAAGAACAACCGCCGTAAACAGCCGCCGTGCCTCGCACAGAATTTCAACGAGCTGTTTGTCCCCGCTGGCAGCGAATACCAGAATCCGACGGCGGGGCAATCCGTTGGCGGCACCGAGTGTCTCGACAAGTGCCCTCATCGAAGAAACGTTGTGGGCCGCGTCGAGCAGCACTGGCGGCTTCTCGGAGAGCCACTCGATCCGCGCCGGCAACCGGGCCTGCCGCAGACCGCGGCGGATCGCAGGTTCTGAAACCGTAAAGTCACTCGGTGGCAAAGCCCGCACCGCCATGATTGCTGCCGCTGCGTTGATCGCCTGATGCCAACCGGGCATGGCGGTCGCATACCTGCCGCTGCTACACCCTGGAGGACATTCAAGGGTGAACGAGGTGGTGTGAAGGTTGGAGCGAGCGACCGCGGGGCTGACCTGAAAATCACGCCCCAACACTTGAAGTGGCGCTCGCAGACGGGTTGCCGTATTGGCAATCACTGCCGCCGCCGCAGGGTCAGTTGCAACCGAAATAACTGGGCAGCCACGGCGGATGATGCCCGCCTTCTCGGCTGCAATTTTTCCGATGGTGTCTCCCAGCACGTCCATATGGTCAAGGCCGATGCAGGTAATCACCGACACCACCGGCTGGCAGAGATTTGTTGCATCAAGCCTGCCCCCGAGCCCTGTCTCGATCACCGCCAGATCAACCCGGCGTCTGGCAAAGTGTGTGAAGGCAACGGCCGTTAAGATTTCAAACCAGGTTGGCCCCGGCCGCTTTCGCTGCGCCGCAAGTCGGTCCAGACGTTCGACGGCCGGGATGACCTGCCGAAAGGCGGCCAGCAGGTCGGCTGTGGCGATCGGCCTGCCACCGATCATGATACGTTCTTCGACCCGGTCGACATGCGGCGACAGGTAACAACCAACCCGGTAACCAGCGGCTTGGACCATCCTTGTCAGCATGGTGGCGGCCGATCCTTTTCCCTTGGTGCCGGCGAGATGAACAGCCGGAAACTGTCGCTGCGGATTTCCGCTGGCCTGCAGCAGTTGACGCATCCGCGAGAGGGTAAAGCCCCCGGGCCGAGAGCCGCCCACCGGCATCCGTTCAAAATTCGCTCGCTTATCCAGCCACTGGAGAGCCCGCAGTCGGGTCAGGGGCCGATTACTGTCAGACTCGTGTTCGGCCACAGCGTGGTCTCGTGAAAGCGGGGGGACTGGTCAGGATGGCCCGGCCACGGAAAAGGTTATCCACCATGCCTGCCTCAGAACCAAACCGGAATTGATTTTGAACCGAGATTTCTTGACTCTCCAATGGCTTTTTGCCCGTGTCTAATGCTCCGCCACTACCGCCAATGCCGCTCCCACCGAATCGATCCCACAATGCCAGTGCTTCGACAGTCCCTCCGCAGAGCAGGCTGGCCTGGCGACTCCACCTGCTTCCGGCTGCTGTCGTCCTCACCATGATGACCGCTGGTGGTGTTGGCCACAAAGAACAGGTAGAGGCAGCCGAACAAGTCACGGTATTTGACGATCTCACCGACAGCCTGACACCCCCTCTCTACATACCGCAGCCCGAAGCCGAACGGGCCATTATCGTCGACATGGCCGACAGCCCTCTCGATCCGTCGGCTGATCCGTGGTGTCAGCGTTATGGTGGCAACTCATCCTGCATTGCTCCGGCCAGGCTACCCTGCTGGCCTCGCTGGTTTGCCAGCGCGACAGGACTCGTGATGACGCGAAGCCTACCCGGCGGTAGCACCTCCACCGGCCCGGGTGGACTCACAGTCTCGACACGATCAGCTGATGCAAGCTGGCCGGGTGGGGTCGATCTGCGGGTAGGCCGCTGGTTCGGGGAAGAGCAACGGCAGGCGATCGAACTGATTTACTGGGGTGTCTACAACATCGGTTCAACCGCCCCACAGCAGACCGGATCGGCCAGTGGTGCCCTCACCCGATCGGATTTGGTGAATGACGTCGAAATCAACTGGCTTTACTCGCTTGGTGACCGCCCGGAGTTCCACACTGATAACCGCCGAGTTAACTGGATGTGGCTGGCAGGCTTTCGCTTTTTCCAACTTGAAGACGATTTGGCGGTGATTGCCTTTCCGGGCGACATCGACTTCGATGTCACCACAAACAACAACCTTTTCGGTGGTCAACTGGGGGGGAAGTTTGACTGGTCGTTTGCCCCACGGCTCCGCTTTGCCGTCGTGCCGAAGTTTCTGCTGGCAGGCAACGCCATCAGCAATCGGGCAACCAGCTCGACCAGCGGCACCAGTACCGCCGACGTCCGCTCAACCCTCGGAGTCTTTTCCTGGCTTGGCTCAGTCGACACCTCGCTCGCCTGGGATGTCACCGATCGCTGGAGCTTGTGGATTGGATACCGAGTGGTTGGCGTCGGCAATATTGCCCAGGCCGACGAACAGTGGCCGGCAACAATCCCGGCCTCAGCTGCCAGCCTTCAGGGGGTCACCGCCGGCTCAGACTCAATCATTCACGGTGGATTTGCTGGTTTCGAAAGCCGCTACTGATGCATTATCGGTAGCCGTCGTGGCAAGTAGAACATGATTGGGTGATGTCCTTGGCTGCCCTGCCAGCAGTGTCGTAGTCAGCCTCCTGCACGGCCTTTCGTAGCGTCAGGGCCGCCTGCTGCATCGTCGCGGCGTACCCACGGTAGGTGTCATCGTCCCAGTCAGCAAAGGCTTCCTGAATGATCAGCTCACCAAAAACAGCAACAATCTCAGCCTCATGCAGCAGCTGCTCTGGTTCTTCGCCAAAGACATCCTTTGATGCTGTCCCTTGGATCAACGCACTTTTTGCGGCCTCCAGCCGCCGCATCAACACTGCCCGGTCACAGAGCTGACTCCACTGGAACTGCTGCGAGTCAGTCTCGTCTGGATCAGCAGAAACAGTCTCCCCGAGGACCAACGCCTCCAAGTCCTCAGCTCGGTTCAGCGCTTCGGGGTACGCTTTTCCACCATCGCGGTCGACGTGGCGACCAACTCGGGCGAACTGGTCCCGAAGACCAGTAGCAGCAGAACGCCAGCTTGAACGAATATCGTTTGGCTTGTCGTATGCCGCCATCAAGCCAAAAGCAACCGAGACAACAAAAAACTGGTCGAGTGCTTTCACCAAGTTGCTGTCGAATGCGGTCTGGGTTTCGGTGGCCTGCTTAAGCGTCGGCATCGCCAGTTTTATCTCGTCGGCAAGCGTTGCGCCTGACACCAGTACAGACCATGGACGGCTGCTGCCACCATCCAGAGGGGCAGCAGTGTTGCTAGCTTTTCTCTGACCAGTGAAATCTGGTCGGGGGCCAGTCAGCAGCCGGAGGGCATCCGGTTCGATAATGTCACTGGCCGGTAGCCGCTCAGCCGCAGGTGCCGGCTGCCGACGCGCTGGCTTGCTGCTACCGATGCCGATCACCTGGCCCGAGGCCAATGCCGGTACCAGGACGGCGAGCGTCATGCAGCCACCAGACACGAATCGCCCGTTCGTTCGTCCACGCAATTCAGTCCACCCGAACCACCCCATCTTCTCCACCCTTCCAGGCAAGCCTTCTTTCCGCCACTGGCTCGTTTCGACCTTGACCCCGCGGCCGCAGGTCAGCGACCATCCTGCATCATCCACACCCGGGTGAGGAGGCCAGCCGTGGCCAATGCAGGCAGATATACAGCTCTGGAGCCTAACGGGATGCAGCCAGTCACTTCAACTAGAACCGTTCACCGCAATGAAGATGACAATTCAGCGGTGCCGCAACCAAAACGCATGCTGAGAGCTGTGTCTGTCTGGCTGTTCTCCTTCGTCGCGGGCTGTTGTGTCCTGGGTCTCACCAGTCAGTCTGGCTGCTCAGCTGGCGGTGCCGAACCCCCTGCAGCCATGAATCTTGAACCAGCAAAGCTGGTCGTGAGTACGTTTCTTCAGGCCATCAAACGGGGAGACGAGCAGGCGGCACTTGCCATGCTGACCGATGTTGCCCGTGCCAAAACCCAAGAACTTGGCCTTTCGGTAGCCCCGCCAGTGAAAGACACCGCCACCTACAGTATTGGTGCCTGTGAGGCCGTCGGCGATGCCGATGACATCGTGCACGTCGCCACCGCCTGGACAGACACCGACGAGGATGGGTTCACGACTACCGACAACGTGATCTGGGTCTGTCGGCTTGATCCAGAGGGCTGGCGGGTGGTCGGGATGGCGATGCGAATTTTCCAGGACCTCCCCCCACTGCTGCTCGACTTCGAAGATCCCGAGGACATGCTCGCCAAGCAGCGGATGGTCGCTGGCGAGATCACTCGGCGGGCAAAACTGGCGGCCGAGCAGCCAGCCGGGCCCCAGCCCACTGCCAGAACCGCCGATGGAACTGGTGAAAGAGTCGTCGAATAGCCTGGCGATCCCCTGCTGAAAGGGATTGCCGGGGCAAACGCCGGGCCTGTCCAGTCGCTCCCGTTCCGGTATTCATGCGGATTTCTCCCGCCAGAAACGACGGCCACTCGGCAAAATTCCCTCGTTTTTTTGCTTAAAAGCCCCCCTGCAGGGGCCTTCTAGGGTCCATGGCCTTCCATTCCTAAAGGCAATACAGACGCCCTATTTGCCCCAACTTGCTTGACAGTCATATTTTGACCGGTAGCCTCATGGGCGATGTTCGAGCTTGAGATCTGGGCCGACCTGCAGCACCTGCAGGGGGGTGCCGCGGGTTGTTCCGTCAGATCTTCGGAACGAGCATCTTGTTCTCGGTTGCTGCGGTTCGGTGGCCGTCCCGGATCAGTCCAGCTTGTCGACGGTCGCATGAAACGCACAGCAGATGCTTGTGCATTCAGACTTCGGAGGAAGAAATGAAGCGTTTTCTCGGAATTTCGTTCGCGGCGTTCATCGCCCTGATCGCCTTTGCTCTGGTCAGTGGCGACACTGCCGCTGTCGCTGGCCTGCGTCACGGCTGCCATGGCCGTCGCTGCCACGGTCGTCGCTGCCATGGTCTGCTCCACCGTCGCAAGAATCGTTGCCACGGCGAAGAAGCCGTCAGCTGCAATTCGTGCGGCGAAGCCTGCAATGGCTGCGCAAGCGGCAACTGCGGTGGCGAAGCTGTGATGACGGAAGAAGCTGCCCCCACCAAGGCTGCCCCGACTAAGGCGGAGGCCCCCGCGGCCCCGGCCAAGACCTGAGCCGAGTACCAGTCCGATTGATTGGCCAGCTAAATCTGCCCTGAGATTGTTGGCCTCAAGAAACAGCCGGATCCCGCCAGTGGCGGGATCCGGTTTTTTTGGCTATTTATCGTCTGGAGTTGCTTGCGGCGCTGGCTTTTCTCCCACCGGGCTCTTCTCAGGCGTTGGGCTATCCT
>CAZKSP010000153.1:0-6796 GCA_964555385.1 uncultured Chitinophagaceae bacterium | reverse complement strand
CACGCTTGAAGGACGCTTGAAGCATAGCACAGTGCTCCTGGAAGAGTCTTGCTGTAAGAGCCGGTCGTGCGCGGACATTGCTGGAGGCTAGCCGCCTCTGGAAAAGCCGCTCATGACCGCCGTCTACGAATAGTGGATGGCTGTCAGTCTACTGCGGCAACATCCGACCTGCTGAGGGTTTTCAGTGTTGACGAGCGCCGTATCCGATGCCGTTAGCTGTTCGTGG
Organism: uncultured Chitinophagaceae bacterium; assembly: GCA_964555385.1. Taxonomy (GTDB): domain Bacteria; phylum Planctomycetota; class Planctomycetia; order Pirellulales; family UBA1268; genus UBA1268. Next base: position 6,570 of record CAZKSP010000153.1, on the reverse strand, counting down.
AAAAAGTCATCCAGCCAGGGCCTTTTTCACCGGGGCAACGCCCGAAAACGCCGAGGGGTTTCGGGGTTGCCGATCGCCGCATCCTGCGGCTGCAGAGGTTATCCACGGTCTGCTAGCAGAAGCATTTCCAGAGTTTGCCAGGCAGAGAGAACACGTGCTTCCGTGCAAGACGACCCGCATCCGTTATAAACGCAATCCGTCACGTTTGCTTCCACAGGAGTTCTGGGAATATCCACAATCCTATCTGGAGAGATTCGGTGTCATGATGAGAAACGATGATGCGTCCATGTGGGGTCTCGCGGTCAGCCGGCTCACTGCCTGTTTCCTGCTGGCTGCTGCCGTGCTGCCAATGCGGGCGGCTCTCGCCGCGAAGCCGGCCCAGCCGAACGTTGTGCTGATTCTCTCCGACGACCAGCACTGGCGGGACTATGCCTTTCTGGGCCACCAGCAGCTGCGGACGCCCGCCCTCGATCGGCTGGCCGCTGAGAGCCTGGTCTTCACCAGGGGCTATGTCCCCAGCAGCCTCTGCTGCCCCAGCCTGGCATCCCTGATCACCGGCCACTATCCGCATGAGCACCTGATCACGGGCAACGATCCGCCAGAGCAGCCCGGCGTGCCGCGGCGATCGCCGGCCGGCAAGAAGCTGTTTGAGCAGGGGCGTGAGGAGATGAACTTGCGGCTAGAACGCTGGCCAACGCTTCCCAAATTGCTCGGTGCCCACGGCTACAAAAGCCTGCAGACCGGCAAGTGGTGGCAGGGGCACTACTCGCGGGGTGGTTTCGATGAAGGCATGACCAAGGGCTCGCGGCATGGTGATGAAGGGCTTGATATTGGTCGCAAGACCATGCAACCGGTCTACGACTTCATTGGTCGCTGCCGCGAGGCTGAACAGCCCTTCTTCGTCTGGTATGCCCCGATGCTGCCGCACGATCCCCATGATCCTGGCAAGGAATTAGTCACTCACTATCAGACCAAGACCGACAGCGTTCATGTGGCCCGCTACTGGGGCAACGTCGAGCGGTTCGACCAGACTGTCGGTGAACTGGTCGGCTATCTCGATGACAACGACCTGTCAGAGAACACGCTGGTTGTCTACGTCTGTGACAATGGCTGGATCACTGATACCCAGCGGGGCAGCTTTGCCGGCAAGTCGAAACTTTCCCCATATGACGGTGGCCTTCGAACCCCCATCATGCTGCGGCAGCCTGGCCGGATTCCTTCCGGCCGCAGTGAGGCGCTGGCGAGTTCGCTCGACCTGCTGCCAACGATTCTGGCAAGCTGCAAGGTGCCGGCTCCTGAGGGACTGCCGGGCATCGATCTGCTTGATGCGAAAGCGGTTGCAGCCCGCAAGCAGCTGTTCGGGGCCTGCTATCAGCACACCCTTGCTGATCTCGACAAACCTGGCCGGAATCTGCTCTGGCGGTGGACGGTCAAGGACGTGCCGTCGGGAGAGACCTGGAAGCTCATTGAACCGGTGACCCATGGGCTGCCGGGCCGCCACGTGGTTCCTCCCTACGAGGCCCGGCGGATCGATTCGGTGTCGCAGGAGCGGTTTGAAGCGGGTGAGACCGAGCTCTTCAATGTGGCAGTCGATCCTGATGAGCAGGAAAACCTCGCAGCGGCCCACCCTGATGTTGTGAAGACCCTGCTGGCCGACCTCGACCACTGGTGGAAGCCTGGGGCGCCGGCTGCCGCAGCTGAACAGGCTGCCGCGGTGTCGGGACGGGCCCATGCCATCTCGCCCTTTCAGTTACTCGAAAACCCTCAGCGGCTGAAGGTTCTGCCGGTGGCCGCCCGCCGGACGCTGTCCGCCTGGCCCAACTGGCGCGGCCCGCTGTTGGACGGGGTAGCGACGGGGACTGGCTATGCCAACTCGTGGAGCCCGACGGAAAATGTCCGCTGGAAGGTGACCCTCCCGGGTCTGGGGGCGAGTACGCCGGTGGTCTGGAGAGAGCGGCTGGTGCTCACCTGCGGCATCGATGGCCACGATGGGGTCATCTGTTTCGATCGCGCAGGCAAGGAATTGTGGCGGCAGCGGCTGGGCGATGTGCGGCCTGGCAAGCACAAGAAGGCGACTGGTTGTAACTCCTCGCCAGTGACCGATGGCGAGCATGTCTGGGTCTATTTTAAAAGTGGTGAACTGGCCTGCCTGTCGTTGGCAACCGGCGATGTTGTTTGGAAGACGAACCTCCAGGATCGCTTTGGTGAAGACACCCTTTGGTGGGACCTGGGCACCTCGCCGGTGCTGACCGCCAAGGCTGTTGTGGTTGCGGTCATGCAGACCGGTCCCAGCTATTTGGCCGCCTTCGACCGATTGAGCGGCGAGCTGCTCTGGAAGCATGACCGGATGCTTGATGCCCCGGAGGAGGCAGCCCAGAGCTACTCGACTCCTGTTGTGCTCACGGGCAATCCTGCCTGGCAAGAGCCTGCCGAAATGCTTGTTGTACTCGGGGCCGATCATGTCACGGCCCACGACGCGACTGACGGCCGTGAGCTCTGGCGGGTGGGTGGCCTCAATCCGACTGGGCACAAATTTTTTCGGTCAATCGCCTCGCCGGTGGTAGCCGGCGAGTATGTGATCGCCCCTTATGCTCGTGGCAAGAGCGTGACGGCCATCCGGCGGGGCGGCAGTGGCGATGTGACCGCCAGCCACGTCGCCTGGATGCGCGAGCCGCTTGGCGCCGATGTGCCGACACCGGCGGTGAGGGATGGTCGCATGGTCATCGCTGGTGACAAGGGAGAGGTTTCCTGTCTCGACATCGCGACGGGGAAGACTCTCTGGGAAGGGCAGCTTCCCAAGAACCGCAATGCCTACAGTGCATCTCCGGTGATTGTTGACGGCCGTGTGATGCTTACCCGCGAGGACGGTCATTCCTGGCTGCTGGCCTGGCCGACTGACGCTGCCGAGCCGGCTTTCACGGTTGTTGGTGAGGGCATGGTCGACGAGATGACGGTAGCCACCCCAGTCTGCGTCGATGGGGAGATCTTTCTCCGGACCCACGACTCGCTCTGGTGCATCCACAATTCCAGCGGAGAACCTCAATGAAAACGTGTCGCTGTTTCTGTCTCATTCTGCTTGCGTGTTTGCAACTGCCTGCCGCTGTCCGCGGCGCTGAGCCGCCGGCGCGGATTCTGGCGGTCACGGTCACGACCGGCTATCGCCACGGTTCGATCAACACCGCCGAGCCGGTGCTTGAACAACTCGGCCGTGAGACCGGGCTGTTCCATGTCGATTTCCTGCGGATGCCGCCGAATCGACCGGCCCAGCCGCGGCGACCACGGCGGGGACGGGACACCAGCGATGAGCAGTGGGCGGCGATCGAGGCAGAGTACAAGCAGGCCCAGCAGGAATTTCGCACGGCTGACCAGCCTTGGCAGGAGGAACTGAAGCGGCAGTTTGCCGTTGCCTTTACGGCCGAGTCGCTCGCCCAGTTTGATGGCGTGATGTTCGTCAGCACCACCGGCGAACTGCCGATCCCTGACCTCGGGGCTTTTCTTGAGTGGCTTGAGGCGGGCCATGCCTTTATCGGGATGCATGCGGCCAGCGACACCCTGAAAAGCTCGGATGCCTACGTCGAGATGATTGGCGGGCATTTTGCTGGCCATCCCTGGAATGCCGGTGGCGAGCACGGCTTCGTCAATCATGAGCCTGGGCATCGGCTGGCAGCGATGTTTCCCGAGCGGTTCCGCTGGAAAGATGAAATCTACCAGTACGACCCGCGGTACAAGCCCGAGAATGTCCGGGTGCTGCTCTCGATCGACATGGCGGCGAGCAACCCCAAGCTCCCGTGGCATGTGCCGGTAGCGTGGGTCCGCGACTATGGCCGGGGCCGAGTCTTCTACACCAACCTTGGCCACAATGATGCCACCTGGAAGGACAATGCCTTTCAACAACATCTGGCGGAGGGCATTGCCTGGTCACTCGGCCGGTTTGACGCTCCCTCCAAGCCAAACCCTGAAGTGCAGGCTGCTGAATATCTTCGCAGTGTCGTGGCTGCCGCGGCTGCCGCTACCGGCGCTGACCACGATACCTTGCGGGCCCAGACCGACGCCAAGCTGAAGGCACATCCGACGTGGGCAGTGAGCCTGCGGCCGCAACTGCTGGAGTTGCGGACGATGAAGCCGGAGGCAGCCAAAGCAGCACTTACCAAGCTGGTTGCGGAGATTGAGCAGAAATAACTTTGGCATGTGAGTGCTGGAGCGTTGGACGGTCGTTTTTGGTGGGGGCACCACGAAGAGCACAAAGAAATGTCATTCGCTGCTACCAGGCGGATGCAGGAAGTCGTTGAAGCAGGAGGGGTTATGTCTGGTTGGTTTTGCCGTGTCTCGGCTGTTGTGGCGGTTACCGTCGGTCTGGTCTGGTCGGGATCCCTCAACGCCGTGGCGGCAGATCCACCTAATGTTGTGGTGATCCTCGCCGACGACATGGGCTTTTCTGATCTGGGCTGCTACGGCAGTGAAATCGAGACGCCAAACCTAGATCGGCTGGCCCATGGTGGGCTGCGGTTCACGCAGGGCTACAACACCGCCCGCTGCTGGCCGACCCGCGGGGCGCTGCTCACCGGCTATTACGCTCAGTCGATTCGTCGGGACAGTATGCCGGGCCTGCAGGGGGGCGGCCGCACGGGCCGGCCTGCCTGGGCCCAGCTGCTACCCGAATTGCTTGCCCCGGCTGGTTACCGCTCCTACCACTCCGGCAAGTGGCATGTGGATGGCCAGCCACTGCAGCAGGGCTTTGTTCACTCATTGCAGATCGAGGGGGGGCAGAACGATTTCTTCGACCCGGCCGGTATCACCGTCGATGGCAAGCCAATTGGCGAACGTGACAACTTCTACGTCACCACTGCTGTTGGCGACCATGCCGCTAGCTGCCTGAAAGAGCATGCCCAGCAGCATGCCAACCTGCCGTTTTTTAGCTACGTCGCCTTCACCTCACCGCATTTTCCTCTTCAGGCCCCGCAGGAACTGATCGCCAAATACCGAGCCCGCTATCAGGCTGGCTGGAATGCCGTGCAGCAGGCCCGCTACGAGCGACTGGTGCAGCGGGGCATCGTTGCGGCCCCGCTTGCTCCGATGGAACGGGATCTCGGCCCTCCCTACGCCTTTCCCGATGCCATCGAGAAACTTGGCCCAGGCGAGGTGAACCGGCCGCTGTCCTGGAATGAACTGACTGCCGACCAGCAGCAGTTTCAGGCAACAAAGATGGCGATCCATGCCGCGATGATCGATGCCATGGATCAGGCGGTCGGCGTGGTGATCAAGCAGCTTGAAGCAATGGACGCGCTCGACAACACGCTGATTCTGTTTCTCAGTGACAACGGCGGCTCGGCTGAAATCATGGTCCGGGGCAAGGGACATGATCGATCGCTGCCAGCAGGTTCGTCCGGCACCTATCTCTGTCTCGGTCCGGGCTGGTCGAGCTGTGCCAACACGCCGTTTCGTCGCCACAAGACCTGGGTGCACGAAGGGGGCATTGCCACCAGCTGGATTGCCCATTGGCCCAAAGGCATTGCGTCACGACGGGCGCTGCGGGAGCAGCCGGTGCATGTGATTGACATTGTGCCAACGGTGCTGGACCTTGCTGGTGTCGAACCGGCTGCTGAACATGACGGCCAGCCGGTGCCGCCGCTGCAGGGCCGCAGCTTTGCGAAGTGCCTCAGCAATCCGGTCGCGCCGGCACCACACGAAACCCTCTGGTGGTGCCATGATGGCCACCGAGCCGTGCGGCGGGGAGACTGGAAACTGGTCGCCGCCAAGGGTGAGCCCTGGGAGCTTTACGACCTTTCACGAGATCGGACGGAACTGCGAAATCTTGCGGCAGCTCAGCCACAGCGGGTGCAGCAATTGGAACAGTCCTGGCAGGCAGTTGCAGCGGAAAACCTGCGGCTTGCCGGCCTTGATGGAAAGCTCAACCCACCGGCAGAACGTCAGCAGCAGAAAAAGTCGAAACCGTCCAAGTCGGCCGCCCAGCCCAAACCAGCAGGCCAACCGAAGCCGCGGGTCGCCAAACCAGCCAAGCAGGCCGTTGGGCAGCAACGCGCTAACGTCGTGATCATCTTCACTGACGACATGGGCTATGCCGATCCAGCCTGCTACGGCGGCCGCTTCGCCCCGACACCGAACATCGACCGGCTCGCCCGCGAGGGCATCCGCTTCACCGACTTTCATGTCGCCCAGCCAGTCTGCTCGGCCTCACGGGCGGCTCTGCTGACAGGCTGCTATCCAAACCGGATCGGTATTCACGGGGCGCTCGGGCCGCGGAACAGCCATGGCATTTCAGCCGACGAGACGACGCTGGCTGAATTGCTCGGAGCCCGCGGCTATCGCACCGGCATGGTGGGCAAGTGGCATCTGGGCCACCATCCACAGTTTCTGCCAACCCGGCACGGCTTCGATGAGTACTTCGGCCTGCCCTACTCCAACGACATGTGGCCCTACCATCCCACGGCCAAGCCGGGTGCTTACCCGCCCCTGCCACTGTTTGAGAACGAAACAGTCGTCGATGCCGAAGTGACACCTGAAGATCAGGCAACGCTGACCAAACGCTATGCCGAGCGAGCGGTCAATTTT
>CAZKSP010000152.1:1779-6820 GCA_964555385.1 uncultured Chitinophagaceae bacterium | reverse complement strand
GAGCGTAGCCGGGATGGCGAAGCGAAGTTTCCGTCGAGTGAGTGGGGGGCAGGATGCCCGGAGCGAACGGCCGGCGAGATGGCATGGGGAACGCCGGCCTTCTCAAAAAGACCGATTGAAAGCCCTCTAAAACGAAGAAGCTCCTATCATGCCCCACACCATTGTCATCTTCGGCGCATCGGGTGACCTCACCAGCCGCAAACTGGTGCCAGCTCTCTACAACCTGCGGCGGTCTGGCCTGCTGCCCGAGCCCACCAATATTGTTGGCTTTTCGCGAACACCGATGACCGACGAGGCCTGGCGGGCCAGCCTGAGGGAGTCGACTGCTCAACATGCCGGCGGCGAACCCTTCAGCCCAGAGGCCTGGGATGCGTTCGCGGAATCGATCTCCTACCAGCCTGGTGACATCGGCAAACCAGACGACCTTGCGCGACTCAAACAGCGGCTGCTTGCCCTCGAGAAATCTGCCTCTGTCACGCGAGTTTATTACCTTGCCACCGCTCCGCAGTTCTACGCCCCGATCGCGACGGCGCTCGGCAATCTCGACATGGCCAATGAAACCACGGGCCCGCGACGGATTGTCGTTGAAAAGCCTTTCGGCACCGACCTCGCCACCGCTCGCTCACTCAACGCCCACATCCACTCTGTCTTTGACGAGTCGCAGGTCTACCGGATCGACCACTACCTCGGCAAAGAATCGGTCCAGAACATTCTTGCCCTCAGGTTCGCCAACACCATCTTCGAACCGATCTGGAACCGCCGCTATATCGATCACGTGCAGATCACCGTGGCGGAAGAGGTCACGGTCGGCCGCCGGGGGGCCTACTACGAGACCGCTGGCGTCCTCCGTGACATGTTCCAGAATCACTTGCTGCAGCTGCTGATGGTGACAGCAATGGAAGCCCCCGTGCGATTCAACGCCGACGCGGTTCGGAATGAAAAGGTCAAGGTGCTTGACGCCATCCGGCCGCTCGACCTCGGGCACGTCGCGGCAGCCGGCGTCCGCGGACAGTACGCCGGCTACCTCAGTGAACCAGGAGTTGCCTCGGGAAGCCAGACCGCGACGTTTGGTGCGATCCGGCTGGAGGTCGATAACTGGCGGTGGCAGGGGGTGCCCTTCTACCTCCGCAGCGGCAAGGCGATGAGTTGCCGAACCACCCAGATCGTGATCGGCTTTCGACAGCCGCCGCTGGAGCTCTTTGCCACGGATAACCACCGCTCGCAGCGAGAGGCCAATCGGCTGGTCATCCAAATTCAACCAGCCGAGGGCATTCAGCTGCACTTTCACACAAAGGTGCCGGGGGATGGCATGCGGCTGCGGCTGACCGACCTTGAGTTCAGCTACTCCCGTGAATTTGCCGGCCGGTTGCCGGAGGCCTACGAGCCGCTGCTGCTCGACTGCATGACCGGTGACGCCAGCCTCTTTGCGCGGGCCGACGAGGTTGAAAAGTCATGGGAGATCATCGACCCCTTCGTCCGCGCCTGGAGTTCGGTCGATATGCCCGGCATTCCTGTCTATCAACCGGGTGACTGGGGCCCGTCCGTGAGCAACGACTGGATGCAGTCCCAGGGCCGGACCTGGTTCGACCTCTGCCCGGTGTTGTCGTGACCTCTCCTGCAGTCGACACACAGGCCGTGGCCAGCAGCCGGCCACAGCTGCGGCCACTTGAACTGGGGCCACTCAGGCTTGAGTCACAGGTCGTGCAAGCAGCCCTCTCCGGCTACAGTGACTTGCCGATGCGTGTCATGGCCCGTCGGTTTGGCGCTGCCTACACCCTCTGCGAGGTGATGCTCGACCAGTTCCTTGCTCAGGTCGGCACCAACCGCCGCAATCTGGCCCGGCTGGCAATCGCCACGGAAGAGCACCCGGTCGGTGGCCAGCTGATGGGGGCCAACCCCGATGACTTCGCTCCGGCCGCCCGTCGCCTTGTCGAAGCTGGCTTCGACTGCATCGACATCAACTTTGGCTGCCCGGTCAAGAAGGTGCTGGGACGCTGCCGGGGCGGTTATCTACTGAGCGTGCCCGAGACGGCCCTTGAGATCGTTGGCCGAGTCCGTGATGCCGTCCCCGCCCGGTTACCGGTCACGCTGAAGATGCGGCGGGGCATTGACGACTCCGCTGAGAGTGAGGAGAAGTTCTTCGCCATCTTCGACGGTGCCTTTGATCGTGGTGTCACGGCGATCACGGTGCATGGCCGGAGCGTGGTGCAGCGGTACGACGGCCCGAGCAACTGGAGCTTCCTCGCCAGGGTCAAGCAGCACGCCGGCAGCCGCACAGTTCTTGGCTCGGGCGACCTGTTCTCACCGCAGGCCTGCCTCGCCATGCTTGCCCAGACCGGAGTCGATGGCCTCACGGTGGCCCGCGGGGCGATCGGTAACCCCTGGATTTTCCAGCAGACGCTCGCGTTGCTCCGCGGGGCCAACCCGGCAACGCTGACACCCCCGAGTGTTCATGAACAGCGGGACGTCCTGGCCGAGCACTTCCGCCTGGCAGTCGACCTGCATGGCGAGCAGCTTGCCGGCCGCAACATGCGGAAGTTCGCCATCAAGTACGCCAGGCTTCATCCTGAGGCATTGACCGTCCGCGATGCCTTCATCGCCGCCAAGACAACCGCCGACTGGCAGATGGCACTCACCTGCCACTATGCCACAGACGCCCCCGGCAGAGACCCATCGAAAGACATCGACGAGACTGTCGAAGAGTAGCTGCAGCTCCTCACGACAAAGCCGTCTCGAGTTCGCTACGAACAGTCGCGTCGGCCTCCACGTCCAGCCGGTCTCTAAGCATCGGCACGATACCGTCGGCCAGCCTCGGACTGCGACGTTGCCACTGTCCAAGCGCCCAGGCAACAGCCCCGCGGATCACGGGATCGTCATCGGCCAGCCGCTGCCGCAGCGTCTCGAGGCTATCCCCTCCCGCCTGCTCGGGGTTCGGATGATTGCCAAATGCGATCGCCGCCGACCGCAGCAGCCCCTGACGTTTGGCTCGCAGCAGCGGCGTGCCCCGAAACCTCTCGCGAAAGCCGACCGCGTCGAGGGACAGCAGGTCGAGAAGCGACAGCGTGCCACCATTGGCTGATGGCTGCAGGGCAGGCTCAGCAGTGCCGGGGGCATGTCGGTTCCAGGGACAGACCTCCTGGCAGATGTCACAGCCAAAGACCCAGTTGCCGAAGCCGCTCCGCAACTCAACGGGAACCGGCCCACGGTCCTCGATGGTCAGCGCACTGAGGCAGCGGTTGGCGTCAAGCAGCCGCGGCTCGGGCAGCGCGTCCGTTGGACAGGCATCGAGGCAGGCTGTGCAACTGCCACAGTGGTCCACCTCGATCGGCTGGTCAGGCGGCAGGTCGAGCGTGGTCAGCAGCCCCGAAAGAAAAAAATAGCTGCCAGCCCTCGGGTCGATCAGCATTGTGTTCTTGCCAAACCAGCCAAGTCCGGCCCGGGCGGCCAGCTCCCGTTCCGACAGTGGTGCCGAATCGACCACACCCCGGCAGCGGCAGCCCGGCACCTGCCGCTCCAGCCATGCCCCAAGCTCATTGAGCCGCTGCCGTAACAGGCCGTGATAGTCATCGCCCAAGGCATAACGGGCCAGCTGGCCACGGTTGGGGTCGCGACGGTGAGGATCATCTTCCGAAACGTAATCGGTCGCCAGCATGATCACGCTGCGGGCCCCCTCCAGCAGGCTGTCAGGCTGAGCCCGCATCGGCAGGTGCTTCCGCAGCCAGCCCTCCATGCTGCCGGCCAGCCCCTGCCCGACCCACCAGGCAAGTCGCTCGTGACGGGGCGGCTCTTCAGCGGTGGTCACGCCGAGCCGAGAAAAGCCGAGCCGCTCTGCCTGCTGCCTTAGATCAGCGACAAGCCTGCCAGTAGCGGCTGAATTGAGATCGCAAGAAACCACGGGGTCTGGGGGCATTGCGGACTTGAGGAGGCGTGCGGGTTGGAAATGGTGGCAGCTTTGCGACCGCAGAGCGACGGCAATTCTGGACGGGGGCTCGAACTGCTCTGGATTCAAACTGGGCAGTCAGTATTGTCCCACCGCTGCAGATCGCACGAAAGTGGCCCCGCTCTCACCACGCCCAGCGGGTCCAGGCCACTCCCACGGGCTTCCGATGACATGCATACAAACCCTCAGCCACTTCAACCGATAGCCTCGTTGCCCGGTTCACATCCGCAGACTCCTGCTGCTACGGAGAACGCCGTCGGCTCGCCCATTGCCGAGCACCGCGCCTATCTGGCGCTCGCGTCAGCAGCAATCGCCACCGGGCTGCTGCTCTCACTCGCCGGCTGCCAGACACCGACCCAGCCAACGTACGGCAACGGCATGGTTCCGCCGCCGGCAACAGGGGCCGTTGGCCAGCCAGCTCCCTACGGCCCGGTTGGTGCTCCCCAGGTTTCCTACGCCCAGACACCAATGCCTGGCCCTACCAACAGCTGGCAGGGAGCCGCACCAACTGGTGCTCCTCCTCCACCCGCCGCCACCGGCTACCCTCCACCAGCACCGGCTAACGCCGCTCCCACCCAGCCGGCAGCCTCGGCAGCAGCCGGATCAACGTGGGGCTGGTCGCAGGGGCAGCAACCGCCACCCCAGCAGCCTCCTCCAACGACACCGACAGGCGGGCAGCCCGTTCAGCCACCGCCGCAAACCTACAACGGCACTCCGCCCCAAGCGGCCGCAGCACCAACCCAGCCCCCACCTGCTGGCTATCAGCAGCCACCCCCTGGCTACCAGCAGCCCGTCGCCGGCCAGCCGCAGCCGTGGACTGGACAGTACCAGCAGCCCCCTCAGGCTCCGCAGCAGCAGACAACCAATGGCAGCTGGTGGCCCTTCTCCGATCCCAACGCCATCCCACCGGCACGTTCCACCCCGGCGTCAGTGCCGAGGTACTGAGTTGACCGCAAAAACGCCATCCATGGCCGTTTTTGCTGTGAGCAGCTGACACGAAGCCAAAGGTTCGGGCCAGCTGCTGCCCGGCATCCTGCCGGGCTTGCTTGACCGCAAAAACGCCATCCATGGCCGTTTTTGCTGTGAGCAGCTGACACGAAG
>CAZKSP010000152.1:0-1679 GCA_964555385.1 uncultured Chitinophagaceae bacterium | reverse complement strand
CCAAAGGTTCGGGCCAGCTGCTGCCCGGCATCCTGCCGGGTCAGCTTGACCGCAAAAACGCCATCCATGGCCGTTTTTGCTGCTGGGGAGCAAGCACGAAGCCGAACCAGACACTCCTTTGCTACGTTATGAGGAGTGATGTTCTCCCCCGCCACGCCGCGACCATGATCTGGAATTGGCCCACTTCGCTCTCCCCCCGACTGCGGTCTTCGATCAATGCTTCGACCTATCGGGTCGTCGATCAGATCGAACGACTCGAAGACGATATGAAGGCCCTCGACGATACTCGGCTGAAGCGGCTGGGGCGGTCGCTGTCATATCGGGCCCGAAGCGGTGAGCCACCTGATGACCTGCTTGTTGAAACCTTCGCAGCCACCCGTGAGGCTGGCCGCCGTACCCTCGGCATGCGGCACTACGATGTCCAGCTGCTCGCTGGCATCGCTCTGGTGCATGGCTCGATCGTCGAGATGCAGACTGGTGAAGGTAAGACACTGGTCGCCACGCTGCCGCTCGTGCTTTACGCCCTCTCGGGCCGTGGTGCTCACCTCGCCACAGTCAATGACTATCTTGCCCGCCGTGACGCGGAGTGGATGGAGCCAATCTTCAATGCCCTTGGCATGAGCGTCGGCATCATCGAATCCGAAATGGATTTTGACACCCGGCGCGCAGCCTACGCCAAGGATGTCACCTACGGCACAGCCAAAGAGTTTGGCTTTGACTTTCTCAAAGATCGCCTCATGCAGCGGGAACTCAAAGAAGGCCGGGTCAACCTCGGCGCAACCTTGATGGGTGAGGCTCAGTCTGGGGAATCGAAACTGCTGCAGCGACCTTATTGGTTCGCCCTCGTTGACGAGGCCGACAATGTGCTGATTGATGAGGCCCGTACACCGCTGATCATTTCTTCGCCCGACGGCGAGGCAGGCGAACGTGAGCAGCGAAAGGCCGCCGTCTTCCACTTCGCCTGCGATCTCGCCAAAGACCTGGCCGAGGATGTTCATTACGAATACGACCCACAGAAGCGATCTGCAGAACTCCTTGGGGTTGGCCGCAGCCTCGTGCGGGCCGCTGAACGGCCGCGATTGGTCGATGCGGTCAGCATGCTGGAGCTCTACGACGCAGTTGAACTGGCCCTGCGGGCTCGCATCGCCTTCATCCGCGACCGGCAATATGTGATCAGAGAGAAAGAAGACGGATCCGGCGAGGAAGTCGTCATTATCGACGAGTTCACCGGCCGAATTGCCGAGGGCCGGTCGTGGCGAGACGGCCTCCATCAGGCAGTCGAGGCCAAGGAAGGCATTGAGGTCAAGGCGGGCCGCGGGGGACATGCCGCCCGGATCACCATCCAGGACCTCTTCGCCCGCTGGCCGCATCTAGCTGGCATGACCGGCACCATTGCCACCAGCGCTGGTGAGATCGCCCGCACCTATGACGTCGGCATTGCGGTGGTGCCAACCAACCGCCCCGCCATTCGCGAGCGGCTCAAACCGGTCGTCTGCCGCGACTATCACGAAAAGTTGTTGAAGATTGTCGAGGACATCAAAGAGGTTCACGCCTCTGGCCGACCGATCCTTGTCGGCACCCGATCGATTGACAAGTCGGAGGACCTCTCAAAACTGCTGGCTGCTGACGGCCTCCCTCACACGGTCCTCAACGCCCGGAACGTCGCCACTGAGGCTGAA
>CAZKSP010000151.1:0-6833 GCA_964555385.1 uncultured Chitinophagaceae bacterium | reverse complement strand
GTTCCCGCGATCCGGAGGGGAAGTTACGGCTCACTAGCCGCTGCGCGATGCTGCTGGCTACGGTCGGGCTGACGGTCGGCCTCCTCTCGGGGCTGTTCGGCGTCGGCGGTGGCTTCCTGATTGTGCCGGCACTGGTCAGCTTTGCCTCGATGGGACTCTCGTGGGCCGTTGGCACCTCGCTGCTGGTGATGTCACTCGTCGGGCTGGCTGGAGTGGCGGGGCATCTTATGCAGGGGCGGGAAGTTCCCTGGGAGCTAACGTTGCTGTTTGTTGCTGGCAGCGTCCCTGGCCTGTTCGTCGGCTCGGCTCTCACCCGGCGACTACCCCGACCGCTCCTTTCGCGAATCTTCGCCGCCACAATCCTGGCGGTGGCCGTCTTCGTGATCGCCCGGACAATGTTCGGATAAGCGAGGCCGCTAGCGGTTTGCCTGGCTGGGAGCATTCTGATCGGCACCGGGGGCTGCGACGGCCGAGAAATGGCGAACTCGTAGTCGATGTCCCGTGGAGTGTTGCCGAACGAACGACCGGTTCAGGCGTCCGCTTGGGCATAATCGAAACATTGCGCACCCCCGACAGAGAACTCCTATGAAAAACCTTCTTCTCATCGCCTTGCTGCTCGTGCCATACGGTTCCCTCCCGGCGGTCGAACCGTTCAACGTCAATCTTGTCACCCGTGCATGGCAGGACATCTCCGGCCTGGAACGGACATCGAACGGTCGCGTGTCTGTCTCGTGGTTCACCGGCTGCCCCAAGGAACCTGCCCCCGACAACACGGTCATCCTCTCGAACGGAGAGCGGGGCATACCGGTCGTCCACGCGTTGGAGCCTGTTGCCGGATGGGCGGAGCTCGATCCGAAACAGGTTCATGCCGCAGCTGTCTCAAACAATGAAGGCAGGGCAGGCAAAGTCCTGCTCACGCGGTTTCGAGAGGAAGGCGTGGCCGTGCGACGCGACGTCTCCGGTGCCGTCAGCCTGCGACAGGTGGCGAACGAGCCCAGAGAGCCACCGCTTCTACCGGCCGGCTGGGACCCGGCGATTGCGGCTGACGAGGTCCTGCGGCGACTGGTGCGGGTGACTGCCCCGCAGGTGAAGGGAGCGCACGACGCCGAGTTCATCTGCGTTGGCAACCGGGCCTACGTCGTGGCCGAGGTCAATGACACGCGGGGTGGGGAGAGTGCCGCCTGGGCGGAAATCTATTGCAGCCTTTCGATCGTCTCCCTCAATCCGCCCACGGTCGAGGAGGTGATCCCCTTCGCCCACAGCGAGCAGGTCTTCGCCAACGAAACCCTGCCGGTGGGTGCCTGCTTTGTGCCCAGAATCATCCGTAAAGATACCAACACACTGCGGTGCTACTTTGCCAGTGAACAACCCGGCCAGCGGCAGGCCCAGACCTGGTTTCGTGACTTTGACCTGCGCACCCGCAGATTCGCCGACACCATTCACAAGGCAAAGCTCGCGACGGCCGCGGGAACCTTCGACATGCAGCCCCGGCATTTTCATGCCGATGCAGCCGCCCAGGGCTTCACCAAGCCGCCTCATGATTTTGGACTCTATCTCTTTGATTCTTTCAAAACGTTTGCTGGCGACACCTACGTTGCCCTCAACAACTTTCCCGCCAAGCAAAATGCGCTGGCCCGTGTCCAAGACGACCTGGCGACGTTTGAAATCCTCGGCCATTACAACGAGCCGCAGTCGGCTGCCTTGAGCGAGTCGTCCGTGAACCGGCTGCCCAATGGCAGCTGGATGGCGATCTGCCGCAACGATCGAGGCAACTATCACTTTACGACAAGCACCGACGGCCGGACGTGGACACCCGGCAAGGAACTTCCGTTCGTGCCTAACGGGGCGAACTCGAAGCCGACGTTCGACCGATTCGGCAACACCTACTACCTCGGCTGGCAGGAAGCCACGCGGATCAAAGGCGTAGGTCGCAGCGTTTTCAACATCGACATCTCCCACGACGGCACGACATGGAAGCGGAAGTATCGCTTCGAGACGCCACAGTCGTTTCAGTATCCGACGTTTCATGAGCATGACGGCAGCATTTGGTTAACGGTAACTCAGGGTGACCATGACGCTTCCAGAAAGGAGCGGATCATGTTCGGCCGACTTGAGGAGAAGGGTGAGTTTGAGCCACAGCAGGGACTGCGGAGAATCAGATGGCCTGCGGCGCCGCCACAGCCCGCGATTTTGAAACAAGGAGTGAAGCTCTTTACCGACCGTGACTACGTCCTCGACGAAATGCCCGAGGCCGTTCGAGGCCAGCCCTTCCTCCGTACGAGTATCGAGCAGACGGATGCGACCGTCACTCAGCGGGGCACGCTCTTTGCCCTGACGCCCACCGTGAGACCTGGTGCGGCAAGCCAGGAGGCGGCCCTGGTCGACGCGGGTTTCACCAAGGTCGATGTTCCTGAAGTCCAGCTGTTTCCCGGTGAGATCAACCGCGTCAGCCTCTACCGCAAGGCAGTGCGTCCGGGAGAACGGCTGCAATTTCGGAAGCTCGTGCTGCTGGTGCTGGCCGACGGTGCTCGGGTACAGGAACACAACCCCTGACTGCCCGCAGCTTCTTCCTTGCGCGTGTCCGCAGATCGGCGTGACCGTAGGCTACGGTGACGCCTTACGAAACACGCCGCGGATCCAATCGCCACGGGTGGTGGCTAACTCGGGTACCGGCAGACCATGCTGCCGAGCGAGGGCGGTCCAGCGATCCCTCACCGCCGTCGACAGCGGCTCATCGAGTTTGGCGGCATGCCCCGGGAAGGCCTCGAAATATTGGCTCACAATCGGCTTACCCCGGGTTCCCGGCTTGGCCGGCGGCGGCTCAAGGCCGTGCCAGCCGCCGAGCATGCCCCACCGCTGAACAGCGCCGAAGTCGGGATGGTCGGGCGGCACGTCACTGACGTAAATCGTCGCCCCGCTCCGTGACCAGATTCGCTCCTGCAGGGCTTGCACTTTCACCTCCTGCAGGGGCACGTTCTTCGCCAACGCCTGGTCGGCAGCAAGACCGGCCGCCTCCCCGAGTGACATCCAGATTGGCTCCAGCCGCAGGGCACAGAACCCAACATGGCTGGCGCTGCAGGCCACCGGCGCGAGCAAATTCTGCACCTGCCTGGGAACGATGACGCCGTAGGGAATCTGGTAGGGGGCAACTGCTTTGTAAAACTCTCCGGTATGCCTGCCACCGATCAGGGGGCCTGTGTGGCCGGTGCCGTGGCAGTTGTGACTGTATTCTCCAACGGCGATAGCGGCGGGATGCAGCCGGCTGCGGGCATCTTCCGGTGCGTACTCGGTGTCGGCCTCGGTGTAGACATGCATGCCGACCATCCGCCGGGCCTCACGGACATAAATCTGCTGAGGAAGGTGATTTGTTTCGACAAATTCATCTCGGCAAAGCCCCCAGGTAGCGGCCTCCTCGCGAAAAGCCTGCGGGAGGGCGGGGTCGGTCTGCACGAAGTGGATCAGGCCGAGTTGCCAGTCGAGATGCTCCTGCTCGATGCGGCGACGGGTTGCGGGATCAGCTTCGGGATAGTCCCGATTGCGGCCCGGAAGAGAGAGCCTGACCAGGCCTTTCGAGACATCGTTGATGTCACGTTTTCCGTTGGGCAGGCCTGGCAGGTGCGCCTTGAGCATGAACGGACTGCCGGGGTAGCCGAAGGCGGAGGAAAACTTTCCCGCTTCCACCAACGGAATGACTGCCGCATAGTCCTCCCGGCGGTACCCCTCGGGGACCGGCACCGCAAGCCGGTTCTCCGGTTCCTGGGTCATGCAGAGGCGAAAGTTGTAGCCCTGCAGGGCATCATCGGCCGTGGCGGGAGCGAGCGACTCACCATATTCATCGTGGGCCTCCCGGCCGACGCGAAACGGGACGCCCGCCGCTGCCAGCAGGTCCCCCTCGTAGCTGGCGTCGATCACCACTCGCGGGCTGATGGTCAGCTCGCCGGCGTCGGGGACCGCGAACCGCACCGCCGTGACACGGTCGTGCTGCACGGTGGCAGCCACCAGCCGGTGGTTGGTCAGCACCGTGACAGACGGCAGCTCTGCCAGCATCTGCTCGAAAACCAGCAGATTGACCGAGGGCTCGCCATGGGTGCCCCGCCAGCAATCACGGACCTGCTGCGAATCACCGCCGTAGGTCTTGGCGTAGTGGTCAACCACCCGCTGGCTGAACCGCAGGAATGGCCCGTTGATTGCTTCGAAGCTGTGGAAGTCGGTGTGCGACAGGCCATGCGTGACCATCCCACCGATGCGGGCTGTCGGTTCCACCAGCACGACACTACGGTCTGCCGCCGCAGCGGCCACGGCCGCCGCAATGCCGGCCGGGGTTGCACCGTAAATCACGACATCGGGTGAACGGTTATCCTGGCCGGCGGCTGCCACTGGACCGCACTGCGTCAGGAGAACGAGCAGGAGAAGCGGGTATCTCATCATTCCTCTCTCGGGAAAGCCTTCAGGAACGTGGTTCAGCCAGAACCGGAATCAACGGACCAAGCTCGCCGCGGCTTGAACGCAGACAACTGCTCAACAGGCGGGCTGAATGCCGCCATCGCGTCGCGGCGGCACTTTCTTTCGGCGCTGTCGCCCCAGGATTCCAGCCCGCAACAATTCACCGTGCACGGTCGATGAGGCTACCAGTTTTGTTCTCAATCTGCCCGCGTAACAGCGTTAGAGCCGGCCCCGCAGCATGCCGTGCCAGTAGAGCCGTGGCAGCACCTGAGTTTTCAGGAGCCACATGCTGTAGCGTTCCTTGGCCTGATCGAAGGGAAAGCTCTCAGCCGGCTCGCCGCTGTAGTCAAACTCGGCCAGCATCATCCGGTTGTAGCCGGTGACCACCGGACAGGAGGAGTAGCCGTCGTAGCTGGCCGTCAGCGGCTTGCCCTGCATGGCTGCCAACAAGTTGGCAACCAGCACCGGGGCCTGTTTGCGAACCGCCGCACCGGTCTTCGAGGTCGGCAGCCCGGCAGCATCACCAATGGCGAAGACCTCGGCAAAGCGGGGATGCCTCAATGTATGCTTGTCGGCCTCGACCCAGCCTTTTTCATCGGCCAACTGGCTCTGCTTGATGACATCCGGACTGCTCATCGGCGGCGTGACGTGGATCATCTGATAGGGGATGGTAACCCGCTCGCCACTGTCAACAAGTTCACAGACAGCTTCGTAGGCAGCGGGCCGGATCTCGACCAGATTGTGACGGAAGCGGGCATCGATCCCCTTGCGGGCGACAACAGCCTCGAGCGTCTTCCGATATTTCGGCACCGAAAAAATTGCCTGCTGCGGGGTCGCGAAGACAACCTCCGATTTGTCGCGAACACCACTGCGACGAAAGACATCGTCTGCCAGGTACATGATCTTCTGAGGAGCCCCACCGCACTTCACCGCGGTGTTGGGCATGGTAAACAGCGCCGTGCCACCCTGGAACGCAGAGATGCACTCCCACGTGTAGGCAGCGTGTTGATAGGAATAGTTGCTGCAAATGCCCCGTGCGCCGATGCCCTCGGCGAGTCCGGGAATGGCGTTCCAGTCGATCTGGATGCCGAGGGCAACCACCAGCCAGTCATAGGTCAGTTGACATCCAGCCTCGGTAAGGACGGCCTTTCGCTCCGGCTCAATCGCGGTCACACGATCACGAATCCAGTCCACGCCGGCAGGAATATAGTCGGCCTCCCGCCGCCGACTCGCTTCCGGCGGAAAGACACCCGCGCCGACCAGCGTCCAGAGTGGCTGGTAATAGTGGCTTTCCGAGGGCTCAACGATGCCAAGCTCGAGGTTGGGGTTCGCCCGCCGCAGTCGCGCAGCCACGCTAATGCCGGCCGAACCACCGCCCAGAATCAGCACCGGAATGTGCTTTGTTGCTGCCGCAGCCATAACCTTCTCTCCTCGCTGGACAAACTCTCAACTCTCACAATATGCAGTTATATCGCAATGTCACGACATATCAACTCCCTGTGATCGGGACGCACGGGACTGGGCTATGCTCGACGAACTTCACCAAGGTCGCACATTTCGGAGGTCATTGTGGTAAGCCATCGTGTTTTGCTGACCAGCCGGCGCGTTTTTGTCCGCGGTGCGGCAACCGCCGCCTGTACGGCGATGCTCATGGTGTTTCCGGCCTTCGCAGCTGCTGCGCCGCTGCGGGTTGGGATGGAGCTTTCTTACCCGCCATTCGAGATGACCGACACCAACGGCCACCCGACCGGTGTCAGCGTGCGGCTGGCCGAGGCCCTCGGCCAGCACCTCGGGCGGCGAGTCGTCATTGAAAATATTGCCTTCGACGGGCTCATTCCTGCCCTCCGCACCGGCACTATCGACTGCATTATCTCGTCGATGACTGCTACGCCTGAGCGAGCCAACTCGATCGCCTTCTCGCAGCCATATCTCATCACGGGGCTGACCCTGCTCGTTGGCAAGAATAGTCCGATCCAATCGGCTGACGACCTAGACTGCCCGGGGATTCGGGTAGCCGTAAAGATGGGAACCACCGCCCACAAGTTTGCTGCCCGTGATCTCAAGCAGGCGCAGGTTTTTGTGCTCAACAGAGAGTCGGCTGCAGTCCTTGAGGTGATCCAAGGCAAGGTCGATGCCTTCATCTACGACTCACTCTCGATTTACCGCCACCACCGCCGCCATCCCGCCACCACCCGAGCACTCCTCAAACCATTCCGCGAAGAGACCTGGGCCATTGGCCTGCGAAAGTCCGACGAGAAACTTCAGAAGCAGATCAATCGATTCTTGGAGAAATTCAAAGACGAAGATGGCTTCGAGAAGCTCGGCGATGAGTTTCTGCCGGAAGAAAAAGCGTACTTCCAGAAAAATGGCATCCCTTTCTACTTCTAGCT
>CAZKSP010000150.1:0-6868 GCA_964555385.1 uncultured Chitinophagaceae bacterium | reverse complement strand
CGTTTTTGATTCTCTGGCTCAATCTGAAGGGCCGCCCAGATCGCCACGGTTGAGAGCATCAAATCTTCCGAATCGGCCAGCTTTGCCAATTTCTCAACCGCAGGACTAGCTGCCGGAGCGCCGATCCGCCCAAGGCAGTACGCCGCCGCATATCGCAGCCCCTCGCCTTGGTCTACCGCGGCTTCGTTAGCCGACTCCTCAAGCAGTGGCACCAAGCGATCAACGGCACCCCCAGCAGGAGGGCCAATCGCCGCCAACGCCAGAATCGCCTCGCCAACAACGGCTTCGTCCTCTGCATCGAGCCGCTCAGAAAGTGGCTCGACGGCCCCTGCCGCCGCACTGCCTATTTCTGCCAAAATCTTCACGGCCGGGAGTTCCGTCACTGGGTCGGCAAGCAATTTTGTCACACTTGCAACGGCATCTCCATCGAGACGAATCAACGCTGCTGCCGCATTGTCGTGAACCCGATCGGAGGGATCCTCAAGCATCGCGGCAAATTGCCCTGCCAGCGCCGTACGAGCATCCTGTTGCAGGCCTGCCGCCAAATCCGAAAGTGCTGAAATTGCCGCCACCCTCGCGAACTCTTCTTCGCTCTCACACTGCGTCAGTAACCGTTCTAAGGCGTCATCGACCAGTTCATCGTTGCCTGGATCAATTTTTGCTCGAGCCCACGCCGCAGTGGCTGCAAGCTGCGGTGCTTCGGTGGCTACCACCTCAGCGAGCAACGGCTCAGCCTTGGCAACCTTCAGCTTCCCTAACGCATAAAGCACGACACCACGAAGGGATGGCTCGCCCTCGGCATAGAGTGAAATGAGGTCGTCTCCCGCCGCCCGCGCCGGCTCTCCGATAGCAGCGAGTGCGAGAATCTCCTGCAACTGCTCTTCGGGCGGACTGTCGGCCAGTGCCTCAAGCAGAGCCGGTGTCGCCGCCGCAGCAGCTGGGCCAATTTCTGTCAGCGCTACACTCGCCCAGTACCGTCCCTGCGGCCGCTTGAGCCGTTCGACCAGAAAGGGCACCCCTTCTGCGCCCATATCAGCGACACTGTGAAGCGCGGGCAAAATGAATGCCGGATCGTTTCCTGCGAAGACGGCATCGACCACCGGCATGATTTGCTCCGGATCAGGATCAAGTTGTCGCAACGCTTGCAGGCAGGCCCGTCTGACCCGAGGATCGCTGTGGACCAGAGCGGCGACGAGTTGGGTGATCGCATCGCGATAGAGCTCTGCGTCATCGACAGGAAGTTCAACGCGATTGTCATCCTCACGAATGTGGCCAATCGCTGCGGCAGCCTGCGTTGCGACCACAGGGTCCGCATCCTGCAGGAGTTTCAAAAGCGCAGGGATTTCCGCAATCGCATCCTCGCCGATTAATCCAATTGAACGGGCCGCATGCCAGCGAACACGAGGATCGTTTGCGGTCGTCAAGCCAACAAGGTCTGGCAGTGCTTCACGAGCCCGTCCCCGACGCCGACCGATCAGGTCGATGAGTTGAAGCGTGGCATCGGGATTCGTTGACGCAAGCAGCTCCTCGCGAAGCTGTGGCAGTGGCTTTCTGGCCTCAGTGGCGGGCAGTGCTCCGCGTTCAGCGGATGGCTTGGGCATCGACGCCGCACTAGTTGAGTCCTTTGGCTCTGCTGGCACACTCTCGGTTGCCGCCGGTTGCGGCTCCGGTTCTGGAACTGCCGGAGGAGCTTCCATCGGCTTCTCACGATCATCGGCCTGTTGATCAACCCGCTCCACGGGAGATGGCCTGTCGGCTTCGCGGCTTGCGCAGCCACCCACACCGACCACCTGACTGATTAGCACGAGGTAAGAGAGCGTCCAGAAGTGCCTGTTCATATAGTCTGCTTTCCGACGTTAGTGAGAATCAGAAGCTCGTCCAAGCCGCGACACACCACACCAAGCCCCCCGGCAGGGAAATAGCGAGCCGGGGCAGCAGGCTCTGGCGAGCCTGCTATTTTCTCAAAATCGCACGATCGGGCTGGCGAAAGTATACTCCGACTGGCAAAATTATTTCCGAAAGTCCGCATTGTGGCCAACGGCATCCGCGGCAACTTCTTCAGCTGAGGTCGATAATGAACGCGAAGTGCAGTCTTTCTCCTGTTCAACCGATGTTCGACCGACATCGCTGGACCGTAACACTGATTTGCTTGCTCGTCGTGAATGTCGCATCTGCACAAGGCCGTGGCTGGGGCTGGGGTCGTGGCAATTATGCCTCAACCGCCCAACAGGCAGCAGATTATGGCATGGCTTCAATGATGCGGGCACAGGGGTACCAAAGCCTGCAGAATTCGGAAGCAGCGAAGAACTACGAGCAGGCCAAGACGCTCGAAATTGACAACCGCAAGAAGTGGACCGAAACCTACTTTGAAATGCGAAAGATCAATCGGCAGGCCCGAGCCGAAGAAGCTCCGCCAAAAGTCTCTCACGAGACTGCCATTCGGCTTTCGCAGAAGATGGCCTCGCCGCGACTGGGCGCGACACAGCTTGACCCTGTGACCGGGCACATCGAATATCCGCTTGTCTTGCAGGACAGCATCTTCGAGCCCTATCGGACCGAACTCGATGCCCAGTTCGCCAAACGGTCGACGTCCGGTAGTGGCCTGCAGTTTGATCAGTGGCAAGCAATTCAGCAGACAGTCTCGAAGTTCATCGAGGTGCTGAAGGAGCACATCGATGACTACCCTGTAGGCGAATATGGAAAGGCTCGGGTCTTTCTAAATAGCCTTGCCAACGAAGCAAACTTTCCAGCCAGTTAAGAATAGCTTCATTCCTGCAAAGCAGGGTTTCTTCACGCTTTTGCAGACGGCCCATCATGGCAGGGCAATAGTCCGTGTGGCCACTCTGCGGCCTGCGGCGAAAGTGCTATAGTGTCTCGGAATCACGCGGAATGCTTCATTTCGCGATTTCATTTCCCGGATTTTTTGGCCCATCAGGTTCCTCCTCGCCCAGAGAGAAATACATGAAGGCTCTAGTCACCGGTGCTACAGGCTTTGTCGGCCCGAGATTGCTACGACTGCTCGACCAGCCGACGGTGCTGACCCGCAACCCAGAACGGGCAGCGGCCTCAATTGGACATCTTGCCGGCCGGTTTGTGCACTGGGATCCGATGGAGGGCCCACCGCCGCCAGAGGCCTTTGAAGGCATCGATGTCGTGTTCCACCTTGCCGGAGAATCGGTCGCTGAGGGACGCTGGACTCCCCAGCAAAAGAACAAAATCAGAGACAGCCGGGTGATCGGAACTCGGCATCTCGTTGCCGGCATGACCCGAACGGAAACTGGGCCGCAGGCCCTGATCTCGGCTAGCGCGGTTGGCTACTATGGTGACCGTGGTGATGAAGAACTCACCGAATCAGCGTCACCGGCTGACGACTTTTTAGCCGACGTCTGTATTGCCTGGGAGGCCGAGGCAGCGGCAGCCGCCGACCGTGGCATCCGAGTGGTAACGGCCCGCACTGGCATCGTGCTTGGTGCTGGCGGTGGTGCCCTCGGCAAAATGCTCACGCCCTTCCGTCTTGGTGCAGGCGGACCGCTCGGAAGCGGCAGGCAGTGGATGCCCTGGGTTCATGTTGCTGATCTGGCCCGACTCTATGTCCACGCAGCAGAAACGACAGTGGTTGCCGGCCCGATGAACGCCGTCGCCCCAAATCCGGTACGGAACAGCGAATTCACCAAGACACTCGCCAAGCAGCTTCACCGGCCGGCCTTTCTACCGGCCCCCTATTTTGGCCTCCGGCTGGCCTTCGGTGAGTTTGCTCAGGTGCTGTTCGCATCACAGCGGGTACTCCCGAAGGTTGCCCTCGAAAGCGGCTTTGTCTTTCAATACCCGTTGCTTGCTGAGGCACTCCGAGACATCTTGTCACCCGGAGGGTAGCAGCAGGTATTCAGACGGGGCGACGCAATAGCCTGCCTTGGGCAGGGATCGTATTGGCAACTCGTAGCCAAACGTATTTTTTTATTTGCTGCTGCTTCTGGATTCCGGTTAGTCACCAGCGCTGCCTAAAACGGTGGCGACAAACAGGCCAGCGGCGGTCACCATTGCAATGATCACTCCACCGGCGAGCGGCACAATCCCACCGAAGCCCTGATTGCCGGTGGCAGCGATGGCGGCAAGCAGAAGTCCTCCGCCAACGCCACTCCCTGCTGCGATGCTGGCGGTTTTCAACAGTCTCTTGGACTTGCCTTCGGGCATTTCTTCGCGGCCAGGCTGAACTATCACACCACTATCAGGGGGCACGCTGTCAGCGTCACCCAACGCCCAGTCGCTGTCAGCCTGCCGACTCTTTGATTCATTTCCAGCTACTTCTCCAGTCCCCAACTCTGAGATGGCTGCTGCAGTATTTGCCGAGTCCTCCTCGCCCCGCAGCATGGGCACGAGGCCTTCCGGCTTCCACGAAGCGAGTTCGTCGATGATCTCAGCCATCGACTGGTAACGGTCAGCGGGCTCCTTTAAAAGCATGCCCTCAATGACGCGACAGAAGGCCTTGCTCACGTGGGGAGCTTGCTCCATCACATTTGGTGGCTTTTCGTGGAGGTGCCGCTTGGCCTTTTCCTGGCGGCTGCCGCCCGGATAGAGCGGTTGGCCGGTGACCGTGAAATAGAGCGTACAGCCCAGGCTGTAGATATCGGCTGATGGCCCAACATTGTCCGGATCCAGCAATTGCTCCGGAGCAATGTAGTCCATCGTGCCGACGACCCGATTAAGTTGCATCGCTTCATCAGCTATTACCGAACCTGCAAGCCCCAGATCCAGCAACTTCACACGACCGTCATCAGTCACAATAATATTTCCCGGCTTCACGTCTCGATGGATCACACCCTCAGCGTGAGCGTAATGAAGCACAGATGCGGCCTGCGAAATGACGGATGCTGCTGTCATCTCATCAAAGACACCATGCCGCTTAATCTGCCGGTTGAGATCAAGGCCGGGAACAAGTTCGGTCACCAGAAAAAAAACCTTGCCGTCATAGCCTGCGTCAAGCGCACGGACGAGGTTCTCGTGATCGAGCCTTCCGAGCATCCGAATTTCACGTCGAAAAACTTTTTCAGACTCTTCAGTCGACTTCTTTCGAGGCAGGACCTTGATGGCTACGCGACGCCCCATGAGTTCATGCTCTGCGAGGAACACCTGCCCCATACCGCCCCGCCCAATCTGGTCGAGGATGCGATATTGCCCAAGGTTAAATTTCCGGCGGCCCATCAGGAGTTGGCTGGCCTGAAATCCGGTAAGAACCCCACGCCTGGTCAGGGCTTCAGTCACCCCCTGCATCAGCTGAGTTTCATCGAGTGACTTCAGATCAACAACCGTCGCCAGATCAGCCAGACCACCCCGGAAATCCTCAGCACTTGCAACCCCTCCTCGCAGGGCATTTTCATAGAGCACAAAGAGCGGGAATTTCTGAAGTAATTCCTGAGCTTTTTCGTTGGCAAGATCGCCACGGCTGACCAGCAACGAGATGACCTTTCGCATAACCGCGAGATCATCCGTGGCATCTTCGGCAAGAGCCTCACGCGCGGCTGATTCGGCGGCCGCCAACGCCGTATTCTTCACCAAGCCACCTGAAAGAGCGGCTGCTCGAAATCGATCAAAGTACTCTGACATGCGGCAAAAGCTGTTTTCTCAAGGCCTTTCGAGCCAACAAACAATTTCGATGACAAAAGCCACAGTCAGGGGGCACACCACCCCACCTCAGGGGCTCCAGAAGATCTGAATCATAGCGAAGATAATCACTGGCGGTAAGCCAGCAAATCCCTCGCCGAACGATTGTTTTTCACTCCCACACGAGCTGGGGGAAACGTTTTTTCCAGGCACCTGGAATCGTCGCGGATACAGTGCACTGCTTCCCGGTCAGTGGATGCTTAAACGATAGCCGGCTGGAATGGAGGGCAATCGCATTTCCTCCCTCGTTGAAAAACGGCAATCTACTCCCGTAGAGTCTATCCCCGACAATTGGACAGCCGTGGGCCGCCAATTGGGCCCGCAGTTGATGCCGGCGGCCGGTCTGAGGTTGTAATTCGACCAATGACACCTCACCCAGGCGGTTATTGACCCGCGCCCGAGTGACGGCGGACGTGACGTTACTGCCTGCCGTTTTTCGTTGCCCCGTCTGAGGGTAGCCATCATCACCCAACTTTAGGGTGGCACGCCGGGCAGTCTCGTCCCAGCCGATTGCATCCTGCCAAATCGTCCACTTTCCCAGCGGACCTGGAAATCGCTTCTCAACCACCGCGATATATTCCTTGGTGACCTGTCGCTCACGGAACTGCTCAGCAAGGCATGCAGCTGCTGATCGGGTTTTGGCGAAAATCACTACTCCCGAAACAGGCTGATCAAGCCTGCTGACGACGCCGATGAACGCCGCTGCATCCACGCGAAGCCGAAGCTTCGCGTAGAGGCTTTCTACCCCTCGGGCGGCATTGGCGGTGGGCAATCCAGCCGGCTTATCGAGTACGATAAATTCGTTGTCGTCAAGCAGCACATTTAACTCGTTCATCACTTACTTCTTCCGCACGTGCCTCTTCGGACGTCGCATGCCGCCACGCTTACCACTCAGACTCATCCTCGCAAGTCAATCTCCTCGCCGCCATGAATTAGCTTCCAAAGCAGGCTGGGATGTGATCGTGACTGCGCCACCCGAGCAAGTCGAGGCCGACGCTGAACCACGAGGCCTTAACGAAACAATCTCGGACTATGTCGTCCGATTGGCCCACGCCAAAGCCGCTGCGGTTGCATCAAGCGTGACTACGGACAGCCCCGCGAAACGAGACCGAATAATTCTCGCCTGCGACACACTCGGCGAAATAGACCAAATTGCACTTGGAAAACCGCGCGATAAGGCCGACGCAGCCGACATGATCAGACGACTCTC
>CAZKSP010000149.1:0-6908 GCA_964555385.1 uncultured Chitinophagaceae bacterium | reverse complement strand
CTCTGTTGGCAGCGGATCAACAACGAGATATAGTAGCGAAATCGGCCAAATAGGCAGATAACCGCTTTTCGGGCGAGAGCACTGTACATTTGGCGAGCCCACCGGCGTTTAGGTGTTGGAATTCGTAGGGTTCGTCTCCTCAGTCAGGTTTGTCTTCATGCGTCACCTGCCGATTCATTGGTCAGAGGGGATGTTTCTGCGTCCGCAGCAATTCCAGGCCACAGATCGGCACTGGCATGAGCAAGTTGCTGTTTCGGCGGCTGTTTCTGATCCGTGCTGCTACGGGTTTTCCCGCCTCGAAATTGATCAGGTCGCACTGGCCAACCGACAATTTGAAATTCGAGCGTGTCAGGCCCGGTTTCGTGACGGAACTCTCCTGTCATTCGAGCGAGGAGACGAACCGGATCGCATCGACCTTGCTGCGGCTGGGCGTCAGGTCGAGAAACTGTCTGCATCACTCGAAGATCCGAGTGAATCAAGTGATGAGGTACGGGTCTATCTCGCTATCCCCCGGTACTCGGCGCTGGAGGCCAATGTCGCGCCCCCAGGAGATTCTAGTCGTAGTCGCACGGTGCTTGCCCGCCACGATGTCACCGATGACACGTCTGGAAGCAACGAGCAGGAACTCGAGTTTCGACGGCTGAATGTTCGCGTCCTTCTTTCCACAGAAGATCTCTCTGGATACGAGTTGCTGCCGATGGCGCAAATTCGCGGTCTCGCGAATCGGGAGGCCGCCCCTGAGTTGGCTCCCGATTTCTTTCCTGCCGTCCTCTCAGTCGATGCCTGGGCTCCACTTTCCCAAAATGTGGTCCGTGGCGTCTTCGATATGATCGGTCGAAAAATTGATGTGCTTGCTGAGCAAGCAACTCTTCGGCAGGTTGGCTTCTCAAGTTCTGAGCCCGGCGACCTTGATCGTTTGATCATGCTCTCGAAACTGCTCGAAGCGCAAGCGGTTCTGCGGGTAATTGCGTTCGCGGCCGGCGTGCACCCGCGGCAGGCATACGCTGAACTTTGCCGTGTTGTGGGAGCGTTGGCGATCTTTGAGCCGGACAGAAGGCTTGGCGAACTGCTGCCGTATGATCACGATGATTTGGCCAGAATTTTCAGAACAGTGAAGCGGCGAATCGAAGTCATGCTCAATCGTGTCGCCGACTTGGAGTATGAGCAGCGGTACTTTGTCGGGTCCGGGCACGCAACACTCACGGCCGCACTCGATCAAAAGTGGTTACAGCCTGACTGGGAATGCTACGTTGGCGTCTTGCGCAGTGACATGCCCGAAGAGACGTGCCACCGGCTGCTCACCGGCGACAGCCATCTTGATTGGAAACTTGGGAATGCCGAGGAAATCGACAGGATTTTCAGGCTCGGTCTGCCGGGGCTTGAACTGCGGCCGGTCGAACAAATCCCGAGGGCGCTGCCAGCTCGCGGAGAGTGGCTCTACTATCGAATCAACACCGAATCGGCGGCTTGGCATACGATCAAAGTAAGTCAAAATATTGGTGTGCGGCTTCGTGATACGCTGATCACTAATCCAGATAAATTGCCGGGCCAGCGGCGGGTTGAGGTTGCTTTCGAGGGGCGAAAAACCACGCTTGAATTCGCGGTCTTTGCTGTGCCGACCTGACGGCCGTGGCTTGACAGAACGCTTTGAATGACACCGCTTTTCCAATCCGCTGCGATTCCGGTACTCCTTGATATCATCGGGTTGGCGGAGCGTGCTGCAGCGGGTGCCTGTGGGCCAGTTGAGGCTGAGCGTGCTGCATTGCGTGCCTCTTTTGAAACGGCTGCGGCGCTCTGCCGTGGGCCTGCTGCAGAGGCCTGGTCATTAGCGAGTTACGCACTGGCCGCTGTCGTCGATGAATTGTTGATCGTTGATGTTTCCTGGCCGGGGCAGGCGTGGTGGGAGAATCACGCCATGGAAGTCGAGTTGTTCGGCTCTCGTCGACGTGCCACTGAATTTTTCAATAAGGCAGAAAAGGCTGCGACGCTACCGGATGGCGACGCACTTCAGGTTTTTGTCGCCGCTGTCATCATCGGCTTTCAAGGGTCATTCCGCGAGCGTCCTGAGGCGATTGAAACTTGGCTTCGCACAAATCGCCAACGCATCCGGCTCTCAGTCGACAGGCCCGCCACTCCCACTACCGGTCCAGAGGTGGCTGGCGCCGGCCCACTTCATGGTCAATCCCAACTGGGGTGGGCTCTTCTTGCAGCACTTCTTGCCGCCGCGATTTTTATTGTCTCTTCGTGGGCGGTGTTTTTTTTGCTGTAGGGTTTTTCCGGGTGGTCAGGGCTTTGAAAACCCTGAGTAGGTTAACGGTTGCCGAACCTTGATGTTTTCCATGCTTTCTCAAATCCTGATATCTCCGCTGCAATGGTTTCGGCGTGCCTCGCTCGCACTCCGGCTGGCGGTTTTGATTGGTGTGTTTCAGGTCGCAATCGTACTTTTTGCGACGATCGCGGTTTTCGCTTTGGGGGAATTTGCCGTTCTGCAACTTTGGTGGAGTCCGGGCAAGATCCTGACGCTTTTTGCTCTTTTCATCGCGGTTCCGGTTTTGGTTCATCGGGCCACTCTGCTTTGGTGTGAGCATTCACCTACACGTTGGAGTGATATCACGGTCGCATGGAGTGCGGCTGTTTCGGACCTGAAGCGGCATGGCATAGATCCTGAAGAGTGGCCAATTTTTCTCGTTCTGGGGACAAACGGAGACGCCCGCGAGTCGGCTTTGCTGAATACCTCCGGGGCTCCACTGCTTGTCTCTGGAAGCCCTGGCCGAGGGACAACGCTTCATGTGTATGCATCAGCTGACGCAATCTATGTCTGCCTCAATTCGATCGGACAATTAGGGGCTGCGGCAGCCGCTCGTCGGGGCATGGGAGATGCCCAGGGTATAGCGAAGTCCCTCCAGGATGAAGTCTCGCGGCTGGACGCTTTCTGCGATCTGTTGCTTCGGGAACGTGCTCCATATGTTCCTTGCAATGGCTTTTTGGTGGTGCTTCCCCTCGACCTTGAACACCGATCGAGCAAGGCGATTAGTGCCCTTGGTGATGCTCTTGCGGCGGATCTCCATCGGCTTACGCGCCGACTGCATGTTCGAGCCCCAGCTGTCTTTCTCGGCACAGGCCTTGAACACGAGGCGGGAGTTACCGAATTTTTCGAAATTCTGGCATCAAAACAGCAGCCTCAGGTGAATGCAGATAAAACCGTGAGCAAGCCGACAGGAAGAGAGTCTGCCAGAGGCGGCATGTTTCCGGTTGGCATCCAGCCAACTCCAGCGCATCTCGCCGCGGTCGCGGCCCACGCGGTTGGACCGCTAACCGATGAAATAGCTGAGCTTTTGCTCGATCCCGATAGTCAAGCGGAGCAATGGACCCGAATCCGCTTGCTCAAGATGCTTTGCCGACTGCGGCTTTATGGTGCGGTGCAGTTGGATGAGATGCTTGGGAAGGTTTTGCTGCCGAACTCTCAGAGGACTATATGCCGCTCTTAGCAGGGGCATTTACTGGTTCACTAAGTGAAGACCAGGATCGTCAGGGCTTTCTTCGAGGAGTACTTTCATTTCAAGTGGATCAGCAGGCCGAGCTGGAGTGGAATAGGCCGCGTGTCGAAGCAGACACCAGAGCGCGGAGTGCGTCGCGAGTGCTCTTTGCCGCAGCACTGTTCCTGCTTCTTGCTGCCGTCGGCATGCTCTGGTGGAGACTGTTCGCATGAGTCTTCCGAATGCCGAACAAGACCGACTTTTCTACTTGCACCAAAACCTTGTCCATAGCCTCGCTTGGCGACTGCATCGTCGGTTTGCGACGCGGGTAGCTATTGATGACCTTATTGCGTACGGGCAGCTCGGCCTTCTTCAGGCAATTCGATCTTTTGATGCCAGTCGCGGAAATAAGTTTTCAACTTACGCCTGGTACAGGGTCCGCGGTGCCATTTTTGACGGTCTGTCCAAGATGTCGTGGTTCAAGCGGACTGCCTACGAGCGTGGTGATTATGAATCCGATGATGGTCTTACGAAAGGCGAGTATGGTTCCGCAACGGTGTCGGAAAGCCGGTCAAGTATCGCTGGACAGCACCCGTCCACAATGATTGGTGGGCTTTCCGACTCCGTACCAGGTCGCGAGGTAGCCGGAGACGCCGCGGCAATGCATCGAGAATTGCTGGCATTCATGAGGGACCTCGTTGCCGCTCTTCCAGAAAAGGAGGCTGGGCTCATTCGGGGGACTTTTTTTGAGGGACGGACTCTGACCGAGGCTGCTCGCCGAGTTGGAATCAGCACTGCGTGGGCAAGTCGCTTGCAGGCCCGTACGCTCGCGGACCTTCGGGTGTCGTTGGAAGCCGCTGGTTTCGGGCCGTCGGGTTGACCGAGATCAAAAGCGGTGCCCACGGTTTGGGCGTATCTGAGCCGACGGCCATAGGAAGGCTGCCACTCTTCGCGTGACCGGCTAATCCGATTAATCGGCGAATTTGTCCTCCGTCGGCCGGAATCAAGGGGCATAAACCTGCTCGCGGCGATGCCTGAGGCCCCAGCACCGGAAGTTAAGGTGTATGCTTTAGGGTGTCTGGGCGACCTTATGGTCTTCCGGTACATCTTCCTATTTGGGCCGGAAACACAATTCATGCCACTTACCTTTGATTTTAACGCCGATGCCATCGGTAATCCGATCTCGGAGGATCAACCCTGTGGAGTCAATCTTCAGATTGATGATGACGGGCGTAAATTGCGTTCGCAGTTGAGAGATCTTCGTGAGGAAGCCCGCCGGCTTGAACGCCGTGCGGATGAAGGTGACGAAAGTGAAGGCGGGTGGTCTGCAGCGCGGTCGATATGGACCGATCTTCGGGATCGGTGTCTCGATACGTTAGAGAATCGCACCAAAGACCTCGACGTGGCTGCAATGTGTGTTGAGTCTCTTGCCCGTACAGATGGCTTCGCAGGTCTCGCCGCAGGGTTCCAGCTCGTCGGCATTCTGCTTGAGGTGTTTTGGGCTGGCCTCTACCCAAGCCCCGATCCAGAGGATGGACCCGCTGACGAAGAAACCGTCATTATCGAGCGGACGCTTCCCCTTCAGCGGCTTTCAGGCTTCGAGGCCGAAGGGCTTCTTGTGCCAGCCATTCTCCACATTCCGCTTACGACTGGCCGTTCTGATCAGGCGTATGGCCTTTGCCATTGGCGTAGCAGTCGGGAATTGCTTGGGGAGGAAAGTGAGGAGAAGATCCAACTTGCTGTCGATCGCGGTGCTGTGTCTCCAACGCAGTTTGATCAGTCGGTTGCCGAGACTCCGCTTGAACAGACAAAACAGGTCTACAGTGACCTAAAAGAAGCATTGGATTTCTGGGAAGAACTAACGAAGTTCATTGCTGATGTTTCGGATGGGAAAGCGGTCGTGCCTGCGGGTGAGGTGCGAGAGCTTCTACAGGAGTGCGAGGCCGCGATTCAAACCTTCGCCCCCGCAGCTATCCCGGCAGTTCCCAGCGAGACCGGCGATATGGTTGAGCAGCAAGGCGACCCGGCAGAGGGGGTGGAAAATGGTCAGTCAGGCGGGCTCTATCCAGTGTCTCGAGAAGATGCGTTTCAGCGGCTCGAAAGAATTGCCGAATATTTTGAACGGCATGACCCACACAGTCTCGTCGCAGCCCAAATCCGAAATATCGTGCGGCTTGGAAGGCTACCGCGGGGAGATTACTACAAACAGTTATTGAGAGATGAAACGGCCTTGGGGCTTCTGTTTCGTGCTACGGGCATGGATGACCAACTCCCTGAGAATACGGACAGCTATTAGCAGCTAATTGGGTTCTTCTCTGGTGAGTGTTGTGAAGAAGCAACTCGCTCCAGTCACCCACGTTCCGAGGCAGAAGACCGCCTCGATAACGGAAGAAAGCACGGCGTTTTCCAAGCTTTTCAGTATCCGCACGTGCTGCATAGCAGCAATTCGCAATTGCTGCTATGCAGGCAGTTCGGCGTGGTGTAGACTCTCGTTAAATATTCGCCATCGGCTTCCGTAAACGCGGTCGATGAAGGCGTTCTGGTGATCTGTTGTATGGAATAAGGAGCAAGCGATGCCCGAATCAGTCCACGGGAAACTTTCCCGCGTCCGGAAGCCACGAGTTCACATTACGTATGAAGTCGAAACAGAGGGTGCGACGGTCGTTAAAGAACTACCTTTTGTCGTTGGTGTGATGGGTGATTTTTCCGGCAAGCCTACGGAGCCGCTTAAGCCGCTCAAGGATCGAAAGTTTATTTCGATCGATCGCGATTCATTCAACGACGTCATGAAGCGCATGACACCTGGTGTTGAGATGAAAGTTGAAAACACGCTTGCTGGAGATGGTAGCGAGTTGGCCGTGTCGCTGAAGTTTTCATCAATAGAAGACTTTGAGCCGGCGAAGATTGTGGAGCAGATCGAGCCACTGCGTAAACTACTCGATACTAGGAACCGATTGCGGGAGTTGATGAGTGCCGTTGATCGGGCGGATGGGCTTGAGAGTGAACTTGAAAAGCTTTTGCAGAGTGACGGTCAGTTGAAGGCTCTCGCCGACGAACTTGGAGTGGACGAATCGGCACCGGCTCCCGAAGGGGATGGCGGGGCGTAACCCAAGGAACAGTCATCGATCAACTGCTCTTCGCTGCAGCAACCAACTAATTAACCAATAGAGTTTTTTTAACGTTCACATACAGGACTTTTAAAATGAGTACAGGTGAGTCGCAACAACAGGATTCAGCGTCGGCCGAAAGTACCGCTGGACTTCTTGATCAAATAACGACAATGATGCCTCGCGCGGTTGAGAAGCCACGACGTGATGAGCTCATTCGCTCGCTTGTTGAGCAGTCGCTTCAGGGCACTGTAAAGTTCGACAAAAATATCAGCAAAACAATCAGCAATGCGATTACGGCCATTGATGCGGCTATGTCTACCCA
>CAZKSP010000148.1:2094-6918 GCA_964555385.1 uncultured Chitinophagaceae bacterium | reverse complement strand
ATGCCGCTGTTCTGACGAGAAAGGCCGGCCCGGGCTCTTGGGCGCCCGGGCCGGCCTCGTTTTTGGCTGCGGGTATGAACCCGCGGAATACTGATCGGTGGAGCAAGCCTTCCTTGGCCTTTTTCCACGAAACCGCCCCCAATCAGCCAAGGGTTTCTCGGGGGTTGCTGCCAATGACTGCCAGCTCTGAGACATATGGTCCTGCCATACCGCCGCAGTTGCTTGCGAGCAGCTTTCTGCTGGTCGGCTGTCAGGGGGGTGCCGAACAGGCCCTTGAGCGGCGGCAGCAGCAGAGTTTTCCTGAACTCCGCAAAGCCGCCTGGCGGCGGGGTCTTGTCTCCTTCCGACTCCCCGAGGTGTTCGGCAGCAATGCCGACGAGCGGGCCGCCGTTTGGCAACAGACAGCGGTACCACCACTGCTAGCCGACCGGCTGGTCTTTGCGCGAGCCGCCATCCGGACCCTTGGACAGGTCACCGGTGACGATGATCAACAGCGGGTGGAGGCCGCCCGAATCTTGACCGGCCAGGCTGCATTCGCGGCAGTCCATGTCTGGAAGCGGGATCTTCGGCTTGCCCTCGAGGCTGAGCCAATTCATAAAGCCCTGACGCAAGCCTTTGGCCTCACCCCCGTACCCGCAACCCTCCCAATCAATAGCCTGATCCTTGACTGCATCATCGACACGGCCGACCGCTGGTGGATTGGTTGGCATCAAAGCAACACGCCTGCTGACTGCTGGCCCGGTGGCCGCTATCCGGGCAACCTGCCAAACGATGCCGTTTCTCGGGCCTGGCTGAAGCTTGACGAAGCGATCGCCCGGTTCGAACTGTCGCTTGAGCCAACGCAGCGGGCCTGTGAACTCGGTGCAGCGCCCGGCGGTGCCGCCCAGCGGCTGCTCGCGGCTGGCCTCGAAGTGATCGGTGTCGATCCCGCCAGCATCGACCCGCGGGTAGCCAACCATCCGCGGTTCACCCACTGGCAGAAACGAGCCCGTGATGTCCGCGTCAAGGATCTCCGGAGCTGCGACTGGCTGGTCACCGACATGAACATCGATCCAACCAGCACCATGGCGGCGTTGGAACGGGTGCTGAAGACCTCCGGCCGGCGGCCCCTTGGCGTGATTGCCACCCTGAAGCTGCCTGACTGGTCACGGGCTGAAGACCTCGACGGCTGGCTCTCTCGGTTTGCCAGCTGGGGGTATCAGCCACGGGTGCAGCAGCTGTCGACAGGCGGCCGGGAAATCTGCCTCGTCGCCGTACGGCGGGGCCGGCGGCCGGGCAGCAAGCCAGCCAGTCAATCGGCCTCAGCCGCTGATACCGATCCGGTCCAGACCTGATCGGGAGCGGTCAGACTGCCGGACACGATAGCCAGCCGACCGGCCGCTGACTCAATCAACAGCCGACCAGTCTCCTCGATACCGAGGCAGACTCCGCTGAGGCTGGTGGCACGCAGCGGTCCCGGCACCGAGGCGTCTGATACCGGCTCGGCCAGCACGTCATACAGGGTCACCCGCTGGCCAGTCAGGCTGCAGTGCTGCCGGTACCGTTCAATCAGTGCAGCCGCAGCAGCCGGCTCACCGGTGTCGGCAATCATCATCTGCAGGGCAGGAATCAGTACCGCCAGCAGCCGGTCATGGGCGAGTGGCCGGCCGCTGGCATCGGCCAACGTGGTCAGCCGGTCAGCGATGGCCGCAGGAGCATCGGCCGCTGATCCATGGGTGTTCATGCCAATGCCGATCAGAAGCCGACCCATGGTTGTCGCTTCGACAAGTACTCCTGCGAGCTTTCTCCCGTGCAGCTCCACATCGTTGGGCCAGCGAACCTGTGGCACGAGCTCTGGTTCTAGACAAGCAATCGACTCCGCCACCGCGAGGCCGCAGGCAGGTGACCAGAGCGGCAGGGGAGCATTCAGCTCATCGACCGCCAGCACCAGCGTCATCGCCAGGCTGCCGGACGGTTGCCACCAGGCCGCCGACCGCCGGCCGCGGCCGGCATGCTGGCGACCGGCAACGACCAAGGCGGGCAGTGGCAACGCAGGCAGGGCCGCGAGTTCCCGGGCCCGGTCCATGGTTGAACCGATTACGTCATGAAACTCGACAGTCGGCAGACCGGTGACAGCCTGGAGATTCACCGCCTCAGCCGTTGTACCGACAGCCGCTGGTGGCTGGCGTGGTCGTAATGGATCCATGTCACAGGTGTGGCTGAAGGGGCGACTACTGAGAAGGAGGGAAGGACGGGTGGATTGGACGCAATGGGGTGCCTCAGGGCAAGCGGCGACCTTGACCCCCATTGAGCCGGCGCGGTACTTCCCGCCCAGACCGGGGCGGTATCCGGGGTCTTCCGGGTGGTTCCGGCCCATTCCTTTCTGCATGAGTCGTCGACCGCGTGCATCCGCGCTGCTTTTTGCTGCTGTTGATCGGCTGCGGCCTGGCAACGCTTAGCGTTGCTCGGGAGGCCGCTGCGCAGACGGTGCAGCTGCCACCACCAGCAGCCTCGTCGCTTGACCGCATCGCGCAGGCGCAAGGGTCACCCTACGGCTATCCCCTTTCACCACCACCGCCCGCATGGGATCCGTATGGCCCACAGGCCAGCCAGATCTATCCCGTCCCAGCAGCGAACCCGGTCACCAACCCAACACCGACCTGGGCCACTTCAGCGGTCACTGGCCAGCCGGGCTATCCCGGCTACTCAACTGCCCCGCCGGCGATCGTGCCGAGCAATCCGCCACCGCAGCAGATGCCACCGGGCTATCCGCAGCCGCCCACGCAGCAGAGTGAATGGTTTCAGCAGACTTACCAGCAGACGCTGAGGATTTATCAGGGAGCCCGAGGCAGTTGGACATATCTGCTGGGCAATGGGCAGGGCACCCGCGTAGCGGTCAATGAACTCGACACGTCGGCTACCTTTGCCCTGCCGTTCTTCATGAACTCACCGGCCAACCTCAACAAGGCGCCGCTGCTCATCACGCCCGGCTTCGGCTTGCAGCTGTGGGATGGGCCGCAGCAGCTGGTGCCGACCGGTGCCGACCTGCCCCCCAACACCTATGACAGCTTCATCGACACGGCCTGGAACCCACAATTCACACCGCTCTTCGGTGCTGAATTAGGAGTGCGGGTTGGCTTCTACACCAACTGGGACGTCTTCGTCACCGACAGCTGGCGCATCATGGGCCGGGCCATCGGCACCCTGCGAATGACACCGACCTTTCAGGGCAAGCTCGGTGTCATCTATCTCGATCGAAACCAAGTCAAGCTTCTGCCAGCTGTCGGCTTCACCTGGACGCCCAACGCCACCTCCCGCTACGACATCTTCTTTCCGGCCCCACGGGCCATGTGGCGGTTCGGCCAGACCCGCCGGCATGCCTGGTGGGGCTACGTGGCTGGTGAATACGGTGGTGGTGCCTGGACCTTCCGCCGGCAGCAGGGCATGATCTCACCGTTTGACTACAACGACATCCGCATCTCGCTGGGTACTGAGTGGAATCCGCTGGCCCCAACAGGCCTGGCCGGCAACTTCGAGCTCGGTTACGTCTTCTACCGGCAGCTCTTCTACGTGACTGGGCCACCTGGCTTCCAGCAGATCACCGACCTTCCCAGCACGATGATGTTCCGGCTGGGGCTGGCCTACTGAGGTGGAGGAGCCCCATGCACCCGCTCCCACCCTGGGTCTGGATTCTGGTGATCGTGCTGCTGGCAGACGGACCAGCAGCAAGGCCACTGTCCGCAAACGATGCGGTCATCCCACTACCGTCGGTCGAACCAATCGACCAGAGCTTCTTTGCCCGGATCAGGCTGGCTGCACTCGGCGATCCTCAGGACCTCACCGAGCCGCTGCTGCCTGATGACGTCGCCCCTCCGGGCCAGCCCCGGCAGGAAAATGAGCCCCCGGGCCGCAAGCTTCCCCCCGGGGCCAAACCGGGGGCACTGCAGCAGCTGATCTTCACGGCGACCGAACTGCCGCGGCTGGGCGACAACGGCCTCGGCCTGGCCACGCTTGAGACCAGCCTGACGATCGGCATGCCAGCCCCCACAGTCGACTCTCCGCTGCTGGTCACCCCTGGCTTCGGCTGGACCTTTGTCGACGAGGCGAGCGGACCCATGGACCCTGGCCTGCCGGCGACGCTCTATGAAACCTGGCTGCAGGCCCGCTGGATGCGAAAGGTGGGCGACCGCCTAGGCGTTGATCTGGCCGTTGCTCCTGGCTGGTACAGCGACTTCGTCAACGACACCGCGCAGGCCTTCCGTGTGACAGGGCATGGCTTTGGGGCCTGGGAAGCCACACCCGATCTGCGAGTCGTAGCGGGGGTCATCTACCTCGACCGCTATGACGTCAACCTGCTGCCAGCCGGCGGCCTGCTCTGGACGCCAAGCGATGACCGCAGGTTCGAGCTGATCTTTCCGCGGCCCCGGCTCGCTTGGCGGATCAAGGAGACCACCCGAGCCGCCCAGTGGATCTACCTTGCCGGTGAGTTCGGTGGCAACCAGTGGGCGGTTCGCCGTGACTCCGGGGCTGATGACATCGTTGTCTACCACGACTACCGGCTACTAGCTGGCTGGGAACGGCGACCGGCTGACCTCGGCATCAGCTGGCGGCTGGAGACCGGCTGGGTGACCGGTCGACTTGTGGAGTATTACGTCACCGACACCGCCGACTACCGACCCAGCGACACGTTTCTGATTCGCGCAGGGGTCTGGTACTAGTTTTCGCGCGGCCGGGCCATCCATGGACCCGGACGCTTACGCTCCCAACGCCGCAGCCAAGGTCCGGCTCGGGAGCAAGCCGGCCATCCAGGCCGGACGTTTTCGCGCGGCCGGGCCATCCATGGAC
>CAZKSP010000148.1:398-1994 GCA_964555385.1 uncultured Chitinophagaceae bacterium | reverse complement strand
GAGCAAGCCGGCCATCCAGGCCGGACGTTTTCGCGCGGCCGGGCCATCCATGGACCCGGACGCTTACGCTCCCAACGCCGCAGCCAAGGTCCGGCTCGGGAGCAAGCCGGCCATCCAGGCCGGACGTTTTCGCGCGGCCGGGCCATCCATGGACTGATAACTCTTTTTTGTGCGTTCGGTCTGATAGGCTGCAAAAAATCAGAAAGTTCAGCGCACCAAACCGGAGGCAGCAGGCATGAGTCAGGCGACCGTCAGTGGCGTCATCCACCTGATCGAAGAAACGAAGACATACGGGCAGAAGGGCTTCCGCAAGCGGATGGTGGTGCTGGAACAGACGACCGGCGGTGGCTTCACCAACTATATTCCAGTCGAGTTCATCAAGGACGCCTGCGACTCGGTCGATGAGCTCAGCGTCGGGGACGAGGTAGAGGTGACCTATCGCCTCAGCGGCCGCCGCTGGCAGCGTGACCCCGGCAGCGAGGCAAAGTATTTTCTGTCGGCCGAGGCCCTGTCCTTCCGCGTCCTCAGCGGCGGCACTGGGGGCAGGCCAGCCGCAGGAGGGGATGTCGACGACATGCTGGCCGAAGCAGCTGAGGATGACATTCCCTTTTGACCGTCCGTTAAAAATGCCTTTCATGGTCATCAGCCATGAAGTGTGGGCGACGCTGCCAGCCAGATGAACTCCGCCGCCCGCCAGCGACAGGTGATGTGGACCCATTCACGATCATCCACCGTGACAGCCGGCTGCTTGTCCTCAACAAGCCATCAGGCCTGCTTGCCGTGCCCGGCCGTGGGCCCGATCTGCAGGACTGCCTGACCAGCCGTGTTCAGCGTGTCTTTCCGAAGGCGCGGGTCGTCCACCGTCTTGACCGTGACACCTCAGGACTGATGCTGATGGCGCTCGACCCTGAGGCCCAGCGACTACTCAGCCAGCAGTTTGAGCACCGGCTTGTCCACAAACGCTACGAGTGTGTCGTGGCCGGTCAGCCAGACCACACCGACGGCTTCATCGACCTTCCGATCGGACGTGACCTGGCCCACCCACCTCGGTACCGCATCGA
This sequence comes from uncultured Chitinophagaceae bacterium, assembly GCA_964555385.1. Classification (GTDB taxonomy): domain Bacteria; phylum Planctomycetota; class Planctomycetia; order Pirellulales; family UBA1268; genus UBA1268. The sequence continues at coordinate 933 of CAZKSP010000148.1, read as the reverse complement.
TCATGTCGCTGGCCGGCCCTCTCAGACCCGCTGGCGTTTGCTGGAAGGCAAAGGCAACCAGGCCCGACTGGCGGTCGAACCTGTCACCGGTCGATCACATCAGATCAGGCTGCATCTGGCGACGATCGGTCATCCCATCCTGGGCGATCCGCTCTATGCCGACCCGATCGCCCTCGCCGCCGCCGACCGGCTGCTACTGCATGCCTGTGAACTGTCGCTGACCCACCCCGACAGCGGCCAGCCCGTCTGCTGGCAGCTGACTTGTCCTTTCTGATCGACCAACGACTTGGTGACGAATTGCAGTGGCAGACTTTTTAACAACCTCCGCAGCTTCGCTCACGTCGTGAACCTCATGCTTCAACCAATCTGAAACAGGATTGGGACAGGTATTCACACTGGGGATCATAAAAAATACCGCTCACCCGTTGGCCAGCAGATCAGCTTCATCACGGCCCCAGGGCCGATTCGGAAAACCTTGGCGCATCTCGGTGACCCCATGGAACCGCCACCCGGCAACTTGGCCTGAGGAGATAGT
>CAZKSP010000148.1:0-388 GCA_964555385.1 uncultured Chitinophagaceae bacterium | reverse complement strand
AGCCAACTGTTCGGTGGTTGCTGGCGAGCGAGTCGATTGCGAAAGTGCTGTTGACCGTCCTGTCCTTCGCTCACCCAGGCACCACCAAAATGCTCCTGCTCACAGTATCTCTTCTCAATGACGCGTCCAGCAATCGGTCATTCTTGCGATCGTGGTGATTGACTTAAGGTCGCTGAGTGCTTTCTCATGGTGTTGACTGTGGCCCGCAAGCAAAGTTGGGGTACTGGACATGATCTCCTGGCGAAACGACTGCTGAAATGAAACGCTCCCTTCTCGTGCTTTCTCTCGTGGCACTGTTCCCTCTCCAGAGAGCCTCTGCTCGTCAAGTGGGAGACCTCCCCAACGTCATCCTCATCTTCCTCGACGACAGCGGCTATGGCGACTTCGA
>CAZKSP010000147.1:0-6939 GCA_964555385.1 uncultured Chitinophagaceae bacterium | reverse complement strand
CCAGCAATCAGCAATCGACGAGCAACACTCTGAGGTTGGGCCTGTTCAGCGGCACGCCCAGGCACTGTCAAGAGCAGCGCGAGCCCCACCCACAGCATTGCCATCGCGTTTCGTGCCAAGGTTGAATTTCTCATACACTCAGATAAACGACGAAACCCTCGCGCTAATCGGAACAATCGGCAAACTTGGGCAGCAGGATTGAACAAACCTGCCAGGTTTCACCTGCTTACCGGGGTTTCCCCGGCACGGTGACCGCTACCACACCGATTTTCCGGAACCGGTTCCAGTCGCCGTCACCGTCCAAAAATTTTTTTTAGGAGACACAACCAAGTGGCAATTCTGCAGGCAGAGCGGCTGACGAAAACCTTTGAAACAGGGGGTGACGCGACGAAGGTGGCAGCGGTTGGCGGGGTGGACTTCAGCGTGGCCAAGGGCGAATTCGTCGCCATCACCGGTGCATCCGGCTCAGGGAAGAGCACCCTGCTGCACATGCTCGGTGGCATCACCCGACCGAGCAGTGGCCGGGTTGTGCTTGAGGATGTCGATCTGGCCACGCTCGACGACGATGCGCTGGCCCTGATCCGACGGCGGCGGATTGGCTTCGTTTTCCAGCGGTACAACCTGCTGCCAGAGCTCTCCCTGCTGGAAAACGTGGCTCTGCCGCTGGTGCTGGACGGCAAGGGTGAGGCGGCCTGCGATGCGGCTGCCCGCAAGGCGCTTGAGGCGGTCGGCATGGCAGCCCGGTCTGGTCATCGGCCTGATGAACTGTCCGGCGGCGAGCAGCAGCGGGGGGCGATCGCCCGGGCTCTGGTAACCGAGCCGGCCATCGTGCTGGCCGATGAACCGACCGGTGCCCTCGACTCGGCCAATTCGGCTCGTGTCATCGAACTGCTCCAGGAACTGGTCCACGGTCAGCACCAGACCGTGGTGATGGTGACCCACGATCCGGACAGCGCGGCTGCCGCCGACCGCACCATCAGCATGCGAGATGGCCTGATCTTTTCGGACACCGCTGTGGGGGCGAGGGTGTCATGAGGAAGTCGAAAATGCTCCTCCGGCAGTGGGCCCGGCGGCCGGGCCGGGCAGCCGCAACGATTGCCAGTATGGCGGTCGCTGTCGGCGCGGTGGTCGCCACCTGGGTATCGGCCGATGCCTCACGAACCGGCTATCGCCAGCTGACCGAGGCCGTTGAGGGGTTCCCGACCGTCGATGTTGCTGCCCGCGGTGGTGGGCGATTCGACGCCCAAAAACTACCCAGCCTGGCCGATATCTCTGGCGTGCAGGCAGTCGTGCCACTCTTCTACCGGCCGACACTGCTGCGGGTGGGCGAGCGGCGGGTCCGTGAAGTGGCCGTTGGTGTTGCCGCCCAGACCCTGACTGAGCTGGGCCTGATGAAGCTCTCGGCCGGCCGGCCCTGCATCAGCTTTGAGGAGGTGGTGCTGGAGGAGTCACTGGCCGAAAGCCTGGGCCTCGGCCTGGGTGATGAAATCCTTTTCTTTGCCCGACGCCGCATCGAACGAATGACTGTAGTCGGGCTGGCCGAGCGGAGTTCGATCTCGTGGTTTGCCGAGACCTCTGGCGTCATCGTCGACATCCGGGTGCTCGGTGAGATGTCGCGGGCGCTTGGCTCACTCGACCGGGCCCGGGTGGTACTCAAACCCGGGGCCACGCGGCAGCAGGCCCTCAAAGCAATTCGCGAGCGGCTACCGGAGAGCCTGCTGGCTGAGATTCCAGTCGGTCGGGCCAGCATGGCCGAGGACGTCTTGCACTCGGCCAACCTCGGCCTCGACTTTGTCACGGGACTGACCGTGGCGATGGCCTGGTTCATCGTTGGCAACGCCATGCTAATGAATGTGACCGAGCGACGACGCGGCTTTTCACTGATGCGGCTGTTGGGAGCAACTGGCCGACAGGTGAGACGAATGGTGGTGCTTGAAGCGGCCCTGCTCGGGCTAGTCGGGGCAATCCTAGGGGCAGGGATCGGGTTGCTGGCAGCGGGGCCAATCTCCGCTGGCATCTCACGGGCACTGCAGGCACCGCCGGGCGAGCAACTGCTGGTGCAGCCCCTGGTGCTGCCAGTGTCTATCGCCCTCGGGGTGCTCGTGGCAATGGCCGCGGCGTGGTGGCCGGCGCAGGAGGCGACCGATGTCGACCTGCTCGAGGGCCTCGCCTCTGCTCCGCAACCACCGTCCCGCGGCACACCGTGGAAGTTCATCGTGGCAGTCGGGCTGTTGACGCTGCTGGCGGTCGTCAATCAAGCCTTGGTGCTGACCGAAGTCTTTCCGCCTCGGGCGGCGGTGCCCGGCGGCATGACACTACTGCTGGCATTCGTGGCGACGACGCCGCTCCTCCTGCCGCCGCTCGCCAGGCTGCTAGCCCAACTGATTCCGCGACGATTCCGGGTCGAGACAACGCTGGCAGTGGAACAGATTCTGCGGCAGCCGGTGCGAACGGCCCTGACCACCGGCGTGCTGGTGGTGGCGGTCACCAACGGTATCGGGTTGGGACATGCCATCCGTGACAACGTGGACGACGTACTCGGCTGGTACTCGCGGATGATGCGGGCCGATTGGGTGCTGACCCATGCCGGCATGATCTCGGCCGCTGGTAGCACTGAGGGCCCAGACAGCGGCTCAGCCGAGACGGAAATTCGCGAACTGAAAGGTATCGACCGGGTTGAGGGCATTGGCATTGCCGCCGGTCGGCTAGCCGGATCGGCCTGTGTGGTGGTGGCCCGTGACATGACCCCGGGCGATCCCCTGCCGTTGGAGCCGGTCGGTCTGTCGGCAGATGAGCTACGGGTGGCACTCGAGCGGGACGAAGTTGCCGCTGGGACGGTGCTCGCCCGACGCACCGGCATCAAGCCTGGTGACGAAGTACCGGTAGAAGTATTTGGCCGAACCACCAACGTGACCGTGGCCGGCCTGGTGATCGACTACACCTCGGGCGGGTCGTCTCTGCATCTCACCCGGGCAGCGGCCCGTCGCCTCTTCGGCATGAGCAAGGCCGACCTCCTGCTCATCACGGCACCGGAGGGTCAGGCTGAGCGTCTCCGCGAGCCGCTCGGCCGGATTGCCGATGAACACGCGATGCTGCTCCGAAGCTTCGGCGATGTGCGGGCTTTTGTTGACCGGATTGTGCAGGGCGTGGTCAGTTCACTCTGGGCGATCCTCGGCCTCGGCTTCGTTGTCGGCAGTCTCGGGGTGGCCAATACAGTCACAATGAATGTGCTGGAGAAGCGGCGAACGCTCGGCCTGCTTCGGGCGGTCGGCATGACCCGTGGTCAGGTGACCAGAATGGTGGTGATCGAAAGTCTGCTACTGGGAGCGGCCGGGGGACTGATCGGGCTCTTCGGCGGCGTGACAACTGCAATGTTTATTCAGCTGGCCAGTCAGCCGCTGTTGGGCCATCCAATTCAAGCAAGCTTTCGGCCCGCCGTGGTGGCGGTGAACCTGATCGCGGCCCTTGTCATCACCGCCATTGCCGCCTGGCTGCCAGCTCGCCGGGCAGCCAACCTCGATCTGCTGGAATCGATCTCAGCTGAGTGACGGCTCCTGCGAGCTGCCATCCTGGTCGGTGACCACGAGCCGCAAGCTCTGACCAAATTGTCCGATTGGATACTGCTTTGAAAACGCGGTGCCACAGCTACATCATGAACGTCCCTGCAAGACAAACGCCTAGAGTTTGCCTGCGGGACGTTCGCAGGACGTGGCGTCTCTCCCGCCGTCTGTTCAGGATCTGCCTTCGGCCTTCCTGCCAGCCGGCCTTACCCGGGAGGACACCATGCAGACTGAACCCCAGATCTGCTTCGATGACATTCCGATCGACGAGCAGGTGCGGAAGGCAACACTCGACGCCATTGCCGACCTCGAGCGGTTCTCACATCGGATCACGGGCTGCCATGTGGTGATCTCGCAGCCGCATCGGCATCACCAGCGGGGCCGGCTCTATTCGGTCCGGATCGATCTGTTCATGCCGGGCACCGAGATCGTGGTCAACCGTGACCACCATCTCGACCATGCCCATGAAAACGTGATGGTAGCCCTGCGGGACGCCTTTCTGGTGGCCCGCAGACTCACTGAAGATCACCTCCATCGCCTGCGCGGTGAAGAGCAGGCCCACCTGCTGCCACTGCACGGCCGCGTGACGCAGATTTTTCCACTGCAGGGGTACGGCTTCATTGCGACCCCCGATGGTCGCGAGGTCTATTTTCACCGCAACGCGGTCTCCAACCGCGACTACACCATGCTCGATATCGGTAGCCACGTCACCTTTGGCGAAGAGCAAGGAGAGAAGGGACCTCAAGCGACGTTCGTCCATCTGCACTGACACCTTCCTGTCCCTCACCGGAGCGTCGCTATGCCGCTGACCCACACCATTTCGACTTTCGACGTGGAAATCCCAACGTCGTCGCTGGCCGGCACCCCCAGTCACCTGTCAGGCCGACTCTGCCTGCCTGAGACGGCGATCGGCCTGGTCCTCTTCGCCCACGGCAGTGGCAGCAGTCGCCGCAGCTCGCGAAATGCCCATGTGGCCGAGGTGCTGCAGGAGGGCTGGATCGGCACGCTGTTGTTCGACCTACTGACCGAGCAGGAAGCAACCGACCGGGTCAACGTGTTTGATATCAGTCTGCTGGCCGATCGACTGGGCGATGCGATTCGATTCGTGCGTGAGCACGAGCAGACCGCCGGCCTGCCGCTGGGGTTGTTCGGAGCAAGCACCGGCGCGGCCGCGGCGATCGTGGCGGCGGCAGCCGATGCCGACATTGCTGCAGTGGTCTCTCGGGGTGGCCGGCCTGATCTGGCCGGTACGGCTCTGCGACGGCTGCGAGCCCCAACTCTGCTGATCGTTGGCGGACATGACCCGCAGGTCCGGGCCCTCAACGAGGCGTCGTTGGGCGAATTACCGGGCCAGAAGCAGATGGCGATCGTCCCAGGGGCGACGCACCTGTTTGAAGAGCCGGGCACCCTCGACGAGGTGGCCCGGCTGGCGGCTGAATGGTTCGGCCGGCATCTCCACAGATAGTCGCACATGAAAGGCATCCTGACATGTTGTTTCACGATCGTGACGAGGCGGGCTGGCAACTGGTCGAGCGGCTACGGGGCAGCCGAGTGGAAAAGCCGCTGGTGCTTGCCATTCCTCGTGGTGGAATCGAAGTGGGGGCGGCGATTGCCCGCGGCCTCGGGGCAGAACTCGACGTTGTGCTCTCTCGCAAGCTGCGGTCTCCCCACCAGCCCGAGCTAGCCATCGGGGCGGTTACGGAAAACGGCGAGGTCTATCTCAACCACTTCGCGTCCGCGATGACTGATGTTGGCAGCAGCTTCATCGAGGCTGAACGGCGGCGACAACTCGATGAAATCGAACGCCGCAAGACCTCCATTCGCTCGGTGCGGCCCCGGGCGGAGATTGCGGGGCGGACAGTGATCCTCACCGACGACGGCATCGCCACCGGGGCAACCATGATTGCCGCTCTGAAAATGGTTCGGGCCGCCGGGGCCCGCGAGATCATCGTGGCAGTACCAGTCGGTGCTCCCGATCGTATCGATGCCCTCCGGCCGCTCTGCGATCGCATCGTCTGCCTGCATGAGCCGATCGACTTCTGGGCGGTGGGCCAGTTCTACCGTCACTTTGAGCAGGTGAGCGATACTCGGGTCGTCGAACTGCTCCGCGAGTACGGCCTGCCGGCCACCAAGTGGGAGCACCCGGTCGCAGCCCATAGCTGACACCGACACGTCATGAGCATTGACCGAATGCTGCGTGCTGGCCTCAGCCTTTGATCACCCCCAGCGGCCGCAGCCGGGCTACTTTCAGCGAGAGGCCGGCACGATGCACGATGTCAACGACTACATCGACGTCCTTATAGGCAGCGGGCTACTCTTCGGCGATTCCTTTGGGGTTGCGGCTTTTGACGACCACTCCCTTCTCGGCAAGCTCTTTTTGGATATTGCGACCGCGGGCGGCCAACTCAAACCATCAACCACAATGGCAAGTAATTCCCAGAAAAGCACCTGTCCTGCCGTCCGACTTCAGCAACCAAACGTCCGGCCACTGGCTACTGACCCGGCGATAGCGACTGCAGAACCAACCCACCAGCCCAGATTTCAACAACCGTAATGGCTAGGAACCAAAGTATTACTTCGGTGTAGTACCAAAGTCGCTGCCACCTCCTCCTGCTCTGAAAACTCACGCAGAAAAGCACCGGCACCAAGAGAGGTGCTGCGGATAGCAAAAAAATGAGAGCAATGCCGACTGCGCAAATCCACGTTCCCAACACACGGATCTTCATAGCGAACGATACGGGCTTACGAGGCACCTTGTAAGGGCGATCAAGAGCCGGCAGAGCAACAAATCGCATGAAGCCGATAATGAAAGCAATCATCCCGATTGGCAAGGTCTTGCTTTGGAGTTCAAGCATACAACTTGACTCCATCTCACTGATTGGCTGGCCCTCCCCATTAGATGAACCTTCGAGCTCGAAAAAACCGTGGTCTTCTATGTCGAAGAATTCGTCACCTGACACGGCGTCACAATAAGGTTGACCGTGATGTTCATTGCGTCCTATCTCGTACACTGAATCCTCCCGCACCAAATCACCAGAGGGTCTTTCCGCCTGCCGCCTGGCCCTCCTCCTAATCGCCCTCGTAACCCAACCCTCGAAACGACCGCCTGCCTCCAAACTTCCCGAACTTCACGGTGCCACGAAATTTGTCTAGCGCCTTCTGCAACTCCGGCGATGGAAAGTCGATTGCCGAAAAATACAGCTTTTCACCAACGTATTGAGCAATTTCGGCTGCTGCGGACACTGAAAGACGCGTAACCGAAGGAAAGCGAAGACAAGTACCCCGGTGGCACTTAAGCTGCTCGGCAACTGCGAGACTGAGCGTGTGGAGACCATGAATCTGCAGTTCACCCCTGTGCATAGCGAGTCGACTTGCAACC
>CAZKSP010000146.1:0-6940 GCA_964555385.1 uncultured Chitinophagaceae bacterium | reverse complement strand
AGTTGCCGGATCGTCGGGACACTCGATCGTACAGCCGCGTTGAGGACAATTCGGAAGCGGTCTGCGTTGGTGACAGAATTCAGCGAATGAGCCGATTCGTTCTCGTCTTTTTCCGGCATTCCCAAGACCTTCGAGTCGGCGCCTTGCCCCCCACAAACTGGCGGAACGCAGCTGCCCGGCTGCTATTGGCAGGCGAGATGCTTGCGAAAGTGCCGTTGGCCGTCCTATTCTCTGGGATTCAGATGGGATGGTGGAATCAATGCAACAAAATATTCCTCTCCAGTTCACCTGAAATTGGGCTGGATTAGTCACGATCGATCAGCCCTGTGCGATCATGTAATTTTCCACAAGGTGAGGATCTTGTGAAAACGTTTCTGCTCTTGAGTTTTCTTTGCGGCGTATTTGTAACCATCACGCGTGCTGGTGAGGATTTTGATTCCAGCAGTGTTGTCGTCACGCAAGCAGGCAAGACGCATTTCCTAATCATTTGCAAAGGCAAGGTTGCCGACCCTTTGCCATTGCAGCGGAGAGGCGTGGCTGCCGTTAACTTGATTGCAGAAGCCAGCAAATCGCTACAGCCGCCGCCCATTGTCGATGCACTGGCGGAGCAGCCGATGACAGTCGCGGCCTTCCGTCGTGGGCAAGGTCGTCAACTCGTAACGGGGGACGTCGTGCGGAAGCGTTTGCAGAAATTAGCGCGAACCGTTGCCCCAGCCGACACCGTCGTGATCTACACGCACAGCCATGGTAGGAAAGGCGGTTTCGAAGACAGTCAGCCGCTAGGGGGGCTGGTGCTGGACTTGCCGGCAATGAGCCCAAAGCGTGCCGGCACGCTTCTCTGGGACGAGTTTGCCGAACTGCTACTCGAGATTCCGGCAAAAAACGTTCTTGTGCTAACGATGTCTTGCTTTTCCGGTGGTCTTATTGAGTTTCTGGAATCATCAGAAATAAGGTTGAGGTGGCAGAATCGTCGGGCGGAGGAGGGTCGCAATTTCATTGTGATTACGTCGCAAGACAGTCAGAAGAAATCCGTGCCGATCACAATTGAGGGCGTCGTAATCAATCCGTTTACGTACGCGGTCGCTAGTGTTCTTTCAGGGAAGGCGGTTGATTTTCACCCTAATGGATACGCGCAGGATGGTGAACAAGTTTCTGACGGCAGGCTGACTGTCGGGGAAACAATCAATGGCATCCTCCGGCTCACGAAACACACGCCGTCACAAAGTGACCACGCAGCCTTGCAGAACAACGCACAGCCTCAGCACACAGGCAGTTTTGACCGTGAGGATATCCTGTTCTCCTACAAGCCCAGGTAGGCGTTGGCGGTTAGCGACTCAGAAAAAGGCAGATCGAGAGAAACAAAACACCTTGCGGTCCGTTGAATGAGCGGAAACGAGGAACGCAATTTTTTAGGGGTTAGGCAATGAAGAAACTACGTTTCATGCTCAGTTTGTGTTTTCTGGGGTGTACGGTTTGTGGTGGAGGGTCTCTGCGAGCAGAAAATTTTGGGGAAAAATTCCTCAAATTTTTTCCCCAGGCTGACGCAGACAAAGATGGCGTGCTCTCGGAGAAGGAGGAAGCAGCGGTGAGCAAGAGAATTGTTCAGCGGTTTCCTCGGGTCGATATCGATGGCGACGGAGTTCTTTCAGCAGGAGAAAAAGAGCAGCTTCTGGTGAAAGTTGCCGCAATGAGAGGGCGACAGGTCGCAGACAGTCCGCCCACGGGAGGTTTTTTTGGAGGCGGGAGAACGATCGCCAAGCAAAAGCCAAGTTTCGAAAATTACCCATATGGGGAAGACGAAAGAAACGTCTTCGATATTTGGCTTGCAGAGTCAAAAAACCCAACACCGCTTGCTGTCTATATCCATGGTGGGGGCTTTAGGAGTGGCAGTAAGGAAAAGTTGAGCCAGGAAAAGCTGACTGCCCTGTTAGACGCCGGAATTTCAGTCGCCGCCATCAATTATCGTTTTGTGACAACTGATCCATTGCCGACGGCACACCATGATGCCAAGAGAGCAATCCAAGTGATGCGATCCAAAGCAAGTGAGTGGAATATTGACAAGGAGCGGGTCGCAGCGTTCGGTGGTTCGGCTGGAGCGCAAATCTGCATGTGGCTCGCCTATAGCGATGACATGGCTGATGCTGCGAGCGACGATCCTGTTGAGCGAGAGTCGACGCGGCTTATTTGTGTCGCAACCGCAGGCGGTCAAACGTCGAATCAACGTGAGTTTTACGCCGCCCATATTTTGCCATTGTTGGGTGGGGAGGCCACGATTGAGTCGCTCATCGCACCGCTGGGCGGTAAATCTGATCCTGAAGAAGTCCTTATAAAAATGTGGGGTGGGAGCACTCCTGAAGAAGCCAGTGAAACCGCTAAGCAATGTTCAGCCCTTCAGCTCATATCAGCAGACGACCCACCAATTTTTATGAGCTATGGAATGTCCCCCGATGCGGAAAAGCCGAGCGATAAAGGACGATTAAGAGGCTGGCTTATTCACCACGTGGTCTTTGGAACAAAGCTCAAAGAAAAAGCTGACGAACTTGGTGTTGAGGCAGATCTACGGTATCCAGGTGCCGACTCGAGCTACTCCTCAGAAGTCGCTTTCTTCCGTGACAAGCTGCTTTCAGCGAATTAAGACGCTTTCGTGCGTCTTGTTTTTATTCTGGCACGGGTCTGGGTTTGGAGAACTGTCTGGCTAGCTTAGAACAGCTGGGTATGTTCTTGCTTCCTCCGCCAGCATGAGGCTTCAGTCATCTTTCGACTGTTGGTCACGAGGTTTTCCCGACCGTCTGGACCGTGTTTGCCAGTTCGCCGATTCCTTCGATGGAAATCAGGACACGATCCTCCTCCGCCAGCGTGAAGGATTCATCCGGCACGACGCCAGTGCCCGTGAGCAGGACGACGCCATGCGGGAACGACTGCGAACGCCAGAGATAGCTCGCCAGTTCTGAAAACGACCGCTTCAACTGGTCAACGCTTGTCTGGCCAGCAAATACCTCGCGACCAGCTCGAAAGATGGCGATCGTGATCGACCACGTGCGAGCCTCGCTCTCGTCAGGCCCAAGGACAATCCACGGTCCCAGGCTGCATGAACGGTCATAGACCTTGGCCTGCGGCAGATAGAGCAGGTTCTCGCCCTCAATGTCGCGGGAACTCACGTCGTTGCCAATTGTATAGCCAACGATGTCACCGGCAGAGTTCATGACCAATGCCAGTTCCGGTTCCGGCACATTCCATCGCGCATCGAAACGAATGCCAATGCCGTCGTCCGGCCCGACGACCTTCTCGGCAAGGGCCTTGAAGAACAGTTCCGGCCGGTTGGCTTCATAGACCCGGTCGTAGGCCAGTCCACTGAAGTCCGACTCTTCAATCCGGGCAGTCTTGCTCCGCAGGTAGGTCACGCCGGCAGCCCAAACCTCTTGGCGTTCAACTGGCGGTAACAAGCGGACATCAGCGATCGGGTGTTGCGTCGTGGCGCTTTCACGTGCCGCCACCACGGCTGCAGCTGGATTGTCAGCCTCCAGCACAGAGCTGAGTGAGGTGACCCCGCTGGCCGACAGGTCAACAATCGTGCTACCGGCGACGGCGCCGATGCGAGCCTGAGCAGGCTCTGTTGGCAAACAAAATCGACAGACTCGCTCATACTGATGGGGTGTCGTCATTACCGTGGCCTTTCGGTCGGTGGTGCTGGAAAGTGGTGTGTGAGAGGATAGCCTCTGGAGCGGCAAGGCGGTTGGTGGTCGGCTTTACCAAGTTTCGAATGGACCCCATGAACAAACAATCACAACCTGAATCGCGAACTGGTTTTCAAGACTTTCAGTCCGAAACGACCTCCGTTTACGACATTCAGACAGCCGCCGCCGGGCCAGCGGGGAATCTACCACTTACCGATGAGATGCTCCGGCAGAGCGCCAGTGGAGATCTCTTCGGCCTTTCGCAAAACGTCGGCATGGGCTGGAACGCCACAGATGCCGCCGATCGGCAGGTGCTCATTCTTTCGACCCAGGGCGGTGTGCGGGCCCCCGATGGCACGCCGATCGCCCTTGGCTATCACACCGGCCACTGGGAAATCGGCCTGTTGGTGCAGGCTGCTGCGGCTGAGTTGCGCAGCCTCAACAGAATCCCATTCGCCGGTTTCTGCTCTGATCCCTGCGATGGCCGGACCCAGGGAACAGCCGGCATGTTCGACAGCCTGCCTTACCGGAATGATGCGGCCACCGTCCTCCGGCGGTTGGCCAGGTCGCTGCCGCTGCGGGAAGGGGTCATTGGAATCGCCACCTGCGACAAGGGCCTGCCAGCCATGCTTATGGCGGTAGCGGGGCTTCCGGACCTTCCGGCTATTGTTGTGCCGGGTGGCGTCACGTTGCCGCCGAAGGTGGGCGAAGATGCCGGGCAGATTCAGACCATCGGCACCCGCTATGCCCACGGCCTCATTACGCTCGAGGAGGCAGCCGATCTGGGCTGTCGTGCCTGCGCATCGCCAGGCGGAGGCTGTCAGTTTCTGGGAACGGCCGCAACAGCTCAGGTGGTGGCTGAGGCACTCGGGCTCACGCTGCCCCACGCTGCTCTCGCGCCGAGCGGGCAACCGGTATGGCATGACCTGGCGGTACGATCGGCTCGGGCAATCGTCGCATTGGCAGCTGGCGGCATGACGACCCGTGATTTGCTGACCCCGGCCAGCATCACGAACGCCATGACCGTTCATGCCGCCTTTGGAGGCTCAACCAATCTGCTGCTGCACCTGCCTGCCATCGCCCATGCTGCCGGCCTCGCGCAGCCAACCGTTGATGACTGGATCGCCGTGAATCGGCGGACACCACGGCTGGTCAGTGTGCTTCCCAACGGACCGGTTCATCATCCGACCGTGCGGGTCTTTCTGGCGGGTGGCGTGCCCGAGGTCATGCTGCACCTCGATCAACTGGGGCTGCTCGATACCAGCGTTTCGACTGTCTCGGGAGGAACGCTGGCTGATCAACTCGCGTGGTGGAAGACGAGTGAACGACGGGAGCGGTTTCGGGAAATCTTGCTGCGTGAAGATGGGGTAGATCCCGCCGATGTGATCCTGAGCCCAGCGGCCGCGGCTGAGAAAGGGCTCAAAGGAACCATGGCCTTCCTCCGTGGTTCACTGGCACCGCAAGGGGCCATTGTCAAAGCGACAGCGATCGATCCACAGTCGGTTTCAACTGCTGGTATTTATCGCCACTCAGGGCCGGCTCGTGTCTTCACCAGCGAGCATGCGGCGATGGCTGCGATCAAGGCCAGTCAGATCAAGCCCGGTGATGTGCTGGTGCTGGCAGGCATCGGCCCCATGGGAACCGGGATGGAAGAGACATATCAGGTGACGTCAGCCCTGAAGCAGTTGCCGTTTGCCAGTCAGGTGGCAGTTGTCACTGACGCCCGCTTCTCCGGGGTTTCGACCGGTGCGTGCATTGGGCATGTCAGCCCCGAGGCGCTCGCGGGTGGGCCACTGGGCAAACTCGTTGAAGGTGATGTGATTGCAATCGAGATTGACACTCCCGCCGCAACCGGCCGCATTGAACTAGTGGCACACGGCAGTCAGACATTCACTCGTGAAGAGGCGACCGCCGAACTCGCCCGCCGGCCCCTCAATCCAGGCCTGGCCCCAGATCCACGGTTACCGGCCGACACGCGACTGTGGGCACTCCTGCAGGAGGCGAGCGGCGGAGTCTGGGCTGGTGCGGTCTTTGACGAATCCCGCATTGCCGACCGCCTGCGGGCGAGCACTTGAGCCCGGTCGGTCGGTGGGGGATAGTGATGCTCGGCCCGTCACCTCAGCTGACTGTGAATTTACTGACGAATTGTTCGTGCACCGGCATTGAGGCAATAGACCGCCCAAGCCCATACACCGGTCGGTGGCAACCTGCAGAGATCAAATAATGGTGACCCGCCAGCTACTCGCTGAGTCCTTCGGCACGTTCTGCCTGGTCTTCGCCGGGACAGGGGCGATTGTGGTTGACCAGCTGACCGCTGGTGAGATCTCCCACGTCGGGATTGCCCTCACCTTTGGCCTGATCGTCTTGGTGATGATCAACACGCTTGGCGATGTCTCTGGGTGTCACATCAATCCAGCCGTCACGCTCGGCTTCTGGGTGGCGGGAAGACTGGGCGGCAGGCAGGTGTTTCCCTATATCCTCGCGCAGTGCGTCGGCGGGCTGGCGGCCAGCGGCTGCCTGCGGCTGCTGTTTCCTGACGCCGAAACACTGGGTGAGACCGTTCCATCCGGCAGTCCGATGCAGTCGTTCCTACTGGAGAGCCTGCTCACCTTCATACTGATGGTGGTCATTCTCAGCGTCGCCACGGGGGGCAAAGAGAAGGGGCTGCTCGCTGGCATCACCATTGGTTCGGTCATTGCTCTGGAGGCAATCTTTGCGGGGCCCATCAGTGGTGCGTCGATGAACCCAGCCCGCTCCCTTGGTCCCGCTGTGCTGCAGTTGCAGTTCGACAGTCTCTGGGTCTATCTGCTCGCGCCCTGTCTGGGGGCTGTTGCAGCGGTGCCCCTGTGTCGGGTGCTCTTTTCGCGGGACGGTTCTGCGTCGTCGGTGTCGCAGTGAGAACAGCGGAAAGAGGGCTGCCTGTTGCCTGTGAATGCGCTATCCGGCGGCAGACGTCCCAAGCATTGAAGGCAACGCATCCGGGGGTTTTTAGCCCAGCAGTTCAGTGACCACCCGTTGCTCTTCAACGCCGGTCAGCCGCTGGTCGAGTCCCTGGAATTTGAAGCTGAACCGTTCGTGATCGATGCCCATCAGGTGCAGGATCGTGGCATTGAAGTCGTTGATGTGCACCGGATGCTCAACGATGTTGTAGCTAAAGTCATCTGTTTCGCCGTACGAAGTGCCGCCTTTTGCTCCACCGCCGGCCAGCCACATGCAGAAGTTCCGTGGGTGGTGGTCCCGGACGTAGGTCTCCTTTGTCAGCTTTC
>CAZKSP010000145.1:0-6950 GCA_964555385.1 uncultured Chitinophagaceae bacterium | reverse complement strand
GGTGATCGCCGATCCCCAGGATGAGCAGCTGATGCTGTCGGCCAATCGCTGGTTGCAGCGACAGCTTAAGCGACTTGTCGAAACCGAAGCGGTCGCAGAGCCGTCTGGCAACCGCACCAGTAGCGTCCCTGATCAGATCACTGCCACAGTTGAAGCTGCAGTCGAGGCAGCCGCCGCAATCGACTCGCTGCCCCAACGCATCGCGGCGGCTGAACTGGTATTGGAACGGTTTGGCGACCATACGGCCGTCACCCCGGCTCGAAAGCTGTTGGCTGCAGCCGTGCAGGAGCAGGCCGCGACGGTGGTTGGCATGACCCACCAGGATCTTCAATTGGAACTTGAACTCCTGTCCCTTCGCCAGGATCAGCCTCGTGATCGCCTCGCACCACCCACCGCAGCAACAGCGACTGGCGCTGCCTGGCCGGTTGGCGAGGTCACCGTGAGAGACGCCCCACGGCCCGAGAACGCCGAGATCCTGCGGAATCACCTTGTGATTCCGCTGATTCATACTGCTAGCTCCTCCTTTCCAGAGGCATCACTGGAAACCGATGGCAGCAGTCTGCTGCTCAAAGATCGCTTCGGCCGGCCAATCGGAGGTGGTATTCCGCTGACCGGCGATGCCGTCGGCTCCGCCTGGCGACAACAGCTCTCGCGAATCACTCGTTCGCAATTCCGCCAAGCGACACTGATCGGCCGAATCCTGCTACTCACCACAACCGACGAACTGGCTGTTTTCGAGATCAGTGATTCTGACGCCGTCGAACATCGACTGCTCTGGATGGCGAGGAACCCGTACGCGGACTCGGTGAACACCCAGCAGATATTGCAGGGCGAGTCACCGCAGGACCGGCTGGTGCGACAACTGGGGCCGCGTCCCCTGGGTATGCAGCAGGGCCAGCCACATCACCGACAGGTACAGCGAACCCCGTTTTTCCGAACGGGACTTCCCCGGCTCACTGGCGTTCCAATCATTTACGATCACACGCTCGAACTTCGTGACCTCCAGACCGGTCGGCTGCTCTGGCAACGACGACAGTTGCCGGACCGAGCGGAGGCGTTTGGCGATGACGACGTCGTCTGTGTGGCGGGGCCGGATGGCAAAGATTCGTTGCTGTTGTCGGCTGCTGATGGTCACCTGTTGGCCAGACACGACCTCCCTCCACAGGACGAGCGACTGGCCGTCGTAGGACGCCGGCTGCTGATTCTTGAAACCGGCAAGGAATCGCCTGACGACGTTGAGGTTGGTCTGACTTCACTCGACGCACTCAACCTCAGCCGCGCCGAAGCCGGCAGGTGCAAGTCCAACGCCCGTGGCTACGCTGATCCCTCTGGCGTGTTCTTTACGGTCAGCACCGACGGTCAGCTGACGGCGATCGACGTGGCTGCTGGCCGCACCATCTTTGTCAGTGAATTGCCCGAACTGCCGGCTGGCCTGACCGAGGTGCGAGTGCTGCCTTGGGAAGATCGTTACCTGATCCTGGTGGGACGACCTGAGACGCCAGACGAGCGAGCCCGCTTCGACGGCATCCGAACGGTCAACCGCTTCGGAGTCAATCGTTTCGGCAACATTGTCGAGACGAGCCTGCTTTATGCCGTTGACCGAGTTGCAGGTGACATGCTCTGGCCACGACCAGCGTCGATTCAACGGCACATACTGCACGTCGGCCAGCCCGCCGGCCTGCCGGCACTTGTCTTCGCCCGGCAACTGCAGATGAAACGGGACTCACAGCAGGTGCCGGACCAGCCTCGGCACAGCCTGCTCTGCATCGACAAGCGAACCGGTGGACTCCTGCACCTGGATGACCGCATTCTAATTGAACCCCGGCACGCTGCTGCTACCGCAGAACTACGGATCACGGGCGAGCCAGCCACCGGGAAGGTCAGGTTGCTGATCGAGTCACGGCAGCGGGGCGGCGCCGGCGGACGAGAAATCGTTCTGCAGTTCACCGGCCTGCCGGCGGAACGACCACAGCCCTTCCGCGCAGAAGAAAAACCACTGGTCTACACTGATGTCTTGAGCGAGTTGAAATACTGGATTGAACGAGCCCTGCTGTTCCCCAACTGAGATCCATCATGCAGTGTCGCAATCGTGGCCCAAGAACAGCCTGGTGCGCCCAAAACCGTCAGTGGTGGTTGATGACTGTGGCGGTCTTTGCACCGATCTGCATGCTGCTGCCCCCAACTGTCGGCCGCGGCGCGGCAGTGGAAGTCGATGAGGCCATCACAGGCGGCCTCGACTGGCTGGTGGCAACCCAGTCGCGGCGGGGAAGCTGGGCCGCCAACGAGGGCCGCTACCCAACCGCAATGACGGCGCTAGCCGGCACCGCACTGCTGCTGGAAGGCTCAACACCGACTCAAGGTCGCTATGCTGACGCCATTGCCAGAGCGGTCGACTATCTCATCAGCCGGTCGCGGCCCAACGGCCTCATCGGTGACCCGAAGACCGACGACCGCTACACCTATGGCCATGGCTTCTCAATGCTTTTCCTCTCACAAGTGCTCGGTGAGGAAGAGGATGCCCGGCGTCGGCAGGAGCTGATCCGGGTCCTCGAAAAGGCGGTCGAGTTCTCCGGCCGGGCCCAGACCACCGATGGCGGCTGGGGCTATGTCAGCGCAAAGGACGGCAACAACTTCGATGAAGGCTCGACCACCATCACTCAGGTGCAGGGCCTCAGAGGCTGCCGTAACGCCGGCATTCCCGTGCCGCGGGAAATCATCGACCGGGCCATCGCCTACATCCACAAGTGCACCATGCCGGACGGCGGCGTGCAGTACAGTTCGAAGGGAGGTGGCGGCCGGCCGGCGATCTCGGCGGCAGCAATTGCCTGCCTCTTCAACGCCGGAGAATATGACGACACGCATGTGCCGCGGATGCTCGACTATGCCGAAAAGCACCTTGGCAACATTGCCAACACCGGTTTTGGACACTGGCACTATGCCCACTTCTACTACGCTCAGGTGATGTACCGTGAGGGGGGTGAAAAGTGGTCAAACTACCGCCGGCAGATTGAAAAGCGGCTGGTGGCCGAGGCGACGAAGGAGCCATCCGGGGTGTTTTGGCCCCAAGGCTATATCGGACCGGTCTACACGACCGCCACCAACCTGACGATCCTCCAGCTTGACGGCGGAATGCTGCCGATCTATCAGCGGTAGCTGGCTGGAACCAGCCGCCCGCAGTATGCTCGGACTCTCGGGATTCAGCCGTTTGCTGCTCCCGATTCCGTGTTTCCGCGATCGGAGCCCTGCATGTCGTCCGCCGTACCATCCTCCGCCACGATTGACCGGCTGCACGAGGCCCATGAGCGGATCGTCGCCCAACTGTCACGGGTCATTGTCGGTCAGCAACAGGTGATCGATGAGTTACTGATCTCACTCTTCGCCCGCGGGCATTGTTTGCTGGAAGGAGTGCCCGGACTTGCCAAGACGCTGCTCATCAGCACTTTGGCCCGCAGTCTTGACCTCTCCTTCAGTCGAATCCAGTTCACTCCTGACCTGATGCCGGCCGACATCGTCGGCACCGAGGTGCTGGAAGAGGATCGCACGAGTGGCGGCCGACAGTTGCGATTTCTGCAGGGCCCACTCTTTGCCAACGTGGTGCTGGCCGACGAGATCAACCGCACACCACCGAAGACCCAGTCTGCCCTGCTCGAGGCAATGCAGGAGCGACAGATCAGCGTGGGCAACACGCGGCATCAGCTGGCTGACCCCTTCTTCGTGCTGGCGACACAGAATCCGATCGAGCAGGAGGGCACCTATCCGTTGCCGGAAGCCCAGCAGGACCGGTTCATGTTCAAAGTCTTCGTCCGCTACCCTTCGTTCGAAGAAGAGTTTGAGATCGCCCGACGGACCACCGGCACCAGCGTGGCTGAAATTGAGCCCGTCCTCTCGGCTGCCGAAATTATCGGCCTTCAGCGACTCGTCCGCGAGGTTCCGCTGAGCGACCACATTGCCCGCTATGCGCTCGCCCTGGTCCGGCAGACCCGCGTGGGTGAGCAGGGCGTGCCCGAGTTCGTATCTGACCAACTGGCCTGGGGCGCGGGACCACGAGCAGTACAGTTTTTGATTCTCGGCTGCAAAGCCCGGGCCCTGCTGGAGGGTCGCTCGCATGTCACGGTCGAAGACGTGCAGGCATTGGCGGCCCCAGTGTTGCGGCATCGGATCGTGGTCGGTTTTGCCGCCGAGAGTGAAGGGGTCACGCCCGACTCCATCATCGACCGCCTGATCGAGTCGACCCCCGCCCGCGAGGACGAATTAACGCGTGACCCCCGCTTCCAAACGATATTTGCCTCCTGAGGCGCTCGCCCGGATCGGCCGGCTGGAACTGCGGGCCCGAACCGTCGTCGATGGCGTGCTCGCCGGGATGCACAAAAGCCCCTACAAGGGAAACTCGGTCGAGTTTCTCCAGCACCGTGAGTACACGCCCGGTGATGATCTCAGGCGGGTCGACTGGAAGGTCTGGGGCAGGCAGGATCGGCTCTACATTAAAGAGTTTGAGAACGAGACCAGCCTGCGGCTGTTCCTGCTGGTCGATGGTTCGGCCAGCATGGACTACCGGCCACCGCGGTTTGCTCAGGCACCAGGGCTGACAAAGTTCGACTATGCCGCAACCCTGGCAGCCAGCCTCGGTTGGCTGGGGCTATCGCAGGGAGATGCGGTTGGCTGCAACGTCTTTGACGATCGCGTGCGGACAAGCGTGCCAGCCCGCACCAGTCGTAGCCACCTCGGCAGCATTGTCGGCTGCCTCGAACAGCCCCGGCAGCGGCAACCCTCAGACTTTCGCAGCGTCTTCCGCAGCATCGGCGAAGCGCTTCCCCGGCGGTGTTTAGTGGTGATCTTTTCCGATCTCTTCGGTGATCGAAACGAGTTGGCGAAGGGATTGCAGCTCCTGCGGCAGCGGGGGCACGACTTGGCGATCTTCCACGTGCTCGATGACGACGAACTCGACTTTCCCTTTGACGGGCCGACCCGGTTTGAGGGGCTTGAACTACGCGAAGAGCTCACCTGCAATCCGCGGGCCCTGCGGGCTGGTTACCTCGAGGCGATCGAGGCCTTCCTCTCCGATGTCCGGGGCCGGGCGGCCACAGCCCGGTGCGATTATCAACTGGTGCGAACCGGTCAGCCGGTGGACGCAGCCCTCGTGAACTTTCTTGCCCGCCGCTCTCGGGTCAGGAGCTGACACCACCAGTCTGCCGCCAAATCGATTGGCGCGTTTCGAAGCTACCCAAACTTTTTTATGCCGACCTTCGACTTCACATCATTGCTCTGGTGGGGGCTTCCGCTCGCTGCGGCGCCGGTGGTGATCCATCTGATCAACCTGCTGCGACACCGGGTGGTCGACTGGGCGGCAATGGAGTTTCTCCTGGCCAGCCAGCGAAAGTACCGGACACAGATTCTGCTCAAGCAGTTACTGCTGCTCTTGCTGCGAATCCTCGCCATCGCCGGACTGGTCGCGATGCTGGCACAGCCACGCTGGACCAGTGCCCTGACCAGTCTGCTAGGAGGCCGTCGCACCATCCACGTCGTACTGCTCGACGACAGCTTTTCGATGGGCGAAACCTTTGCCGATGCCGCCACTGACGGTGAGACAACCGCCTTTGACCGGGGCCGCCGCATGGTCGAGCGGCTGCTGGAGGAGTTGGCTGCCACCCCCGGCCGACACGAACTTTCCCTCGGTCGTTTCTCGCGGCTAGCGGCAGCGACTGACAACACAGCACCAGCCGACGGTACGACGACGCCAGAGTCTGCCGACCAGCCGCCTGAGGCTCCACAAGACTCAGAATCTCAACAGCTATTCGACCTCCGTGGCGAACTGGTCACTCCGCAGAATCTGGCCAGGCTGCGGCGGGCAGTCGGCGACTGTCGCCTCTCGGCATTCGCCACCGGTCCAACAGCCGCGGTCCGTGCTGCCGCAGCAGTCTTTGCCGGCCATGACGGCGGCGGGGCTATCTGGCTGGTCACCGATCTCCGCAGCCGTGACTGGCTGGCAGCCGAAGACACCGTGGCGGCCCTTGAGCAGCTGGCAGCGGTCGGCATCGACATTCACCTTGTCGATGCCGCGGCCGAGACGGACGAGCCAGCCACCACAACTGATCCGTCGCCCCGGACCAATCTGGCAATCGAGCAATTGGAGATGGTCGGCGGGGTGCCGGCCAGCGACGTCCTGCTACCCTGGGAGGTCACCGTCCGCAACCTCGGGCCAGCGGTAGTGCAGGACATACCCTTGGTAATCCGCGAGAATGGGGCCGAACGGCCCGGCGTTCAGCTTGACCAGATCCTGCCCGGTGATACCACGGTTGCCCGGTTCGAGTCACGGTTCCCCAACGCTGGCGGCCACTTCGTTGAGGTGGAACTGCCCGTTGACCGGCTGGTGGCTGACAATCGCCGCACGGCTGCAGTCGAGGTTGTCGACGAGGCTGATGTCTTGATCATTGCCGCTGCTCCCACTGGGGACAGCTCGGCAGACGATGCGTTCTATCTTGCCACCGCACTCGATCCTGGCGCAGCGGCCGCGACAGGGCTGCGGCCGAGAATCGAGCCACCCCGGGCGCTGGCGACCCTCGAACTCGACCGGTTCGACTCGGTCTGGCTGGTTGATGTTCCCCGCCTCGATGCCACCGAGATTGAACCCCTTGAGAACTATGCCCGCCGTGGAGGCGGAGTGGTCTTCTTCACCGGTCCGGCGACCCAGCCTGAGCTGGTCAACCAGACGCTCTTTCGCGATGGCAGCGGCATCTTCCCGGCACCGCTGGCCGACGCCGTCGACCTCCTGACCGATCCGCGTAATCCCGATGCCCCCGACGTCGTAGCCGAGGACCATCCGGTGGTCGCCATCCTCCGGGGCCGTCGCAATCCCTTCCTCGACGCAGTGCGGATCGACCGCTACATGGCCATCCAACGCAGCTATCAGCCGCCACCCGATAGCGGGCTACGGCGGCTGCTGTCGTTACGAA